>JAGUWT010000143.1 GCA_020062205.1 Thermodesulfovibrionales bacterium | reverse complement strand
GCTTCCAATGAAGGCATTGAAAAATTTGAGAACAATATCTATTCCTATCAGGTAAAAGCTACTGATCCTGATGGTGATACACTTACTTATGATCTGAAGAAAGCGCCAGCAGGTATGGTTATAGATAAAACGAGCGGTTTAATCACATGGAAAATTACAGAAAAGGAGTCAGGCAAATATCCTGTCACCATTGAGATAAGTGACGGGCATGGTGGAAGGGTTCTATACAATTTTGATGTGACCGTTGGCTTTAAGTAGAAGAATACATTTTAAAAGCCACAGAGGTCACAGAGGATACAGAGAAATGCATGGAATCTTTAAAAAAGATTAAGGAAAATTTTGTTTCCCTCTGTGAACTCTGTGTTCTCTGTGGCTAATTGTTTTTCTTGGATTACTAATAAAACCATAAGTAAAACTATATCCTGTTAACGATTTCTGTCATTGCGGCTTGTCCGCAATCGTTCAGAAGGATTCCCGAAAGCGGGAATGACAATAATTTCCACACAAAAACCGGGAGAACCTTACTTTGTATCCACTACCTCATAAGTAAGTATATAATCTTCACAATACAATTCAATTTCCCCTCCATTATCTATGTCATACCGAATACTATTTTTAATGCCTGTATCGCGTTATGGAGATCAGATTCGCTAATTGTTCCTATCTGTCTTATTAACCGTTCTTCAGCCACAGATCTCACCTGAAACAAATCTATTACAGAAAGCTTATCCAGATTATTAAAAGCATCTGGAGTGAGTTTAACCATCCACGGCACATCTTCATATTTCTTTTTGAAATCTGTTATTGGCGCGATTACCTTCAGGGGGAGAATGCCTATGCTGTCATCATTAAGAATAACACAGGGTCTTGTTTTCCTGATCTCAGCCCCCATCGTGGGATCAAGGTTTATTAACCATATTTCCCTTTGCTTCATCTAAAGTCTTCCTGATCAAGAGAATGAAACGCTGTCAGCTCCTTGTTTGTTTTATATTCCTGTACCATTTTCCTTGCGATCTCTCTGAGTTTCTTTTTCCTGTAATCCCTCAAGAACTTCTCAAATGCCCTTTTGAAGATTTCAGATTTTGAAACATTGAGTTCTTTCTTGAGTTCATCAATATCCCTGGAAAGAGTTGAAGGCAGGGAAATGGTAATCCTCTCAAAATCATGTGATATTTTCTGCATAAATATCTCCAATATATTTTCATAAATTATAACATAATATTTTGCACCTATACAACTTCTGCCTCGATATCAACCCATCAGTGTTGCATAATTTTTAGTGTGGAGGTCCATAAATGACCGACTGGCGTATATTTAAAGCCAATTATCATATCGCCGTTAAAGTTCACTTAAAGTTAGCTCCTTGTTGTCATTCCCCGACTTGATCGGGGAATCCATGGTTCGACAAGCTCACCATAACAATTGTCACCCTGAGCTTGTCGAAGGGTGGATTAGGAACCTGCCCCGTACTTGATACGGGGGTCAAGCCGGATAATGACAACATTCGCATATGATGTGGCTTTACTTATTTCAAAAGCCACAGAGGTCACAGAGGGCACAGAGAAATGCATAGAATCTTTAGAAAAAAATTAAGGAAATTTTTATTTCTCTCTGTGAACTCTGTGTTCTCTGTGGCTAATTATATTGTTTAGGTATTAGTTTAGTTTAAGATTAGGTTTAGTATCCCGCCTACAAGCAGGGCAAAAGGAATGATGATAGCCATCATTAATAATGCCGTCTTCAGTCCCCTCTCTTTTATCATCATAAAAAAACTCGCAAGACATGGTACGAACAATGTAAGAGTAACAATACTTATAATCACCTGATTTTCATTCAGGAGCCCCTGTCTCTGTAAGCTAAACATTCCAGCAGCCCCATAGTCCCTTCTCAAAAAACCCATAAGGAATGCTTCGGTTGCTCTAACAGGTAATCCTAAAAATTTCACTACCACAGGAGATGTTACGGACTCTACCCAGCCGAGTATCTTCATCCTGTCGAGTACAAAAAGTATCAGGGTTCCAAGTACAAAGAGGGGAACTGCCTCTTTCAGATACCATTCAATCCTGCTGAGTGTTTTCATAAGAATATTCCCCATACTTGGGAACCTCAACGGCGGAAGCTCCATGAAAAATTCAGTTCTTTCTCCAGGGACTACCTTTGATGCAAGGTAGCCTGAGACTATCAGGACAAGGATAATACAGCCTGCCCACCAGACTGTTACCCTCATAGAAAGTGTCCCTAACATTCCGAATATAACGCCAAGCTGGGCAGAACAGGGAATGGTCAGTGCTATAAGAAATGTCGCAATGATCCTCTCCCTCTTTGTCTCGAGTATCCTTGTTGTCATTGTTGCCATTGTGCCGCAGCCGAGACCTAAAACCATGGGCAACACAGCCTTGCCATTCAGACCAAGCACCTTGAATGCCCTGTTCGAAAGTACAGCAATCCTTGGAAGATATCCGCTATCCTCTAAAAAACCAAATGCCAGGAAGAAGGTGGCAGTTATTGGCAGTATTATGCCTACCGCATAGGTTAATGCCATAGTAAATATTCCGTACTTACCAATAAGCATATCCTGGAGAAAAACAAGAGGTATGATAGTTGTTATAACCTTTCCAATTGCAGGGTTCAGGTACCTGGCAAATATAACTTTTTCGAAAAAATCAACAAGGATGCCAGCACCGAGCTTTCCTACAAACAGATAAAAAGCAAAAATAACAAGAAGAAGTATCGGGATTCCCATGACAGGATGTATTGTCAGCCTGCTCAGGCCTTTTGCCAAAAGCCCTGGTGTCGGAGTGGCAATTTTCTGAACCCCTTTACTTATCTCCTCTGCCTGCTTTATCCTGATATGTCCTATGATATGGGAGATTGGCTCCTTGAGCATTGACTGTGCCTCATCTCTCAAATCCTCTATGTATTTGATATTTTCTCTATTAAGATTTGTCATGAGCCAGTCTTTCAGACTCTCATCACCTGAAAGTATCATGAATGCTATCGAACGTTTTGAGATATGTGCATCGGGTAAAAAACGTGAAATTTTTTTTACATACTCCTCTATCACATCACCGTAGTATGTCTTGAGAGAAGGAAGTCGTGGTTTCAAGAGAGCCTCTCGTAATTTATTTATACCTTTCCTCTGAGGGGCTACAGTGCCGATAACTTCAATATTGAGCAATGTGCTCAGCTTTTGATAGTCTATTTCTATACCTCTTGCCTTTGCCTCGTCTTCCATATTCAGGTCGAGTATGCATGGAAGTTCCATCTCTGAAAGCTGTATGAGTAACATCATCGCCCGTTTGAGATTTTTTGCATCTGCAACAAGGACAACGGTTTCTGGTTTCTCCTTCAGCAGCATATCCCTCGTGACCTTCTCGTCCTCACTCATTGGAATCAGGCTGTTTACTCCTGGAGAGTCTATGATGGTAAGCTTTTTATCACCGATAACAGCATTCCCTTCTGATACATCTACCGTTGTGCCTGGGTAGTTTGAAACAGTCGCATATTTTCCAGTAAGAAGCCCGAAGATGACACTCTTTCCGACATTCGGGTTCCCAACAAGTACTATGCTCCTGCCTGTATCATGTCCCTTGCGATGTCTGTGACGATGCCTTCCTTTATCTTCTAAGTTCTTTTTTTCTTCTGGCATTTCTTGCAGTATCCTCTTATCTCAAGAGTATGGCTTACGCCCTGAAACCCCTGTCTTTTGCACATACCCTCCTGGAGTTTCTCCAGGGTTTCAGAATAAAACTCTATGATGTTTCCACATTCCATACATAACATGTGATCATGGTGCTCATGCACAGAGGTATGTTCATAAATTGTTCCGTGCTCTGTTTTCTTAACCCGCTCAATCAGGCCACACTCACACAGGAGGTTCAATGTCCTGTAAACAGATGCCCGTGAGGTTTTCAGCCCCATTTCCTTTATCTTTAAATACAGGGATTCAGGATCAAAATGGCCCCGGGAGGATAATATCTTCTGCAGGATAGCCTCCCGTTCTTTGGTAACCCGCTTTCCCCGCTCCTTCAGAAATTTACTGAATATCCTCTTTCCCATAACCCTTCCTGCTCTCAATTTATCTCAAAACAAAAATAAAAAGTAAAGTAAGACCAACAGGTTAGACAGCCTTTCCTGTCTATATTTTATGAAATTTTGTTGAGACTGATTCTCAATTTCAATTATAATTAATAATTGTTTTTTACGTCAAGGGGATAGTTGTTTTACATTTTTCCATAACTTATGCTATGGTTTTTAAATATCCCGGTGAGTTTAACCCAAATTATGCAAGAGGCATTTAATCTTGTAGTCGCAGGTTGTAGTCTGCGCTTAAGATCATTTAAAGGTTAAATTCTTAAATCCACGCAACCTAAAGGTTTGCGGCTACATGATCATTTCATGTAGGTTAAACTTTTCACTTTTAACGTTGAACTTTTTAACTTCTTAAAATCGGAGGATTACGTATGATAAAGAAGATTGTCCTCGCCTACTCCGGAGGCCTTGACACCTCTGTGGCAATCCAATGGTTAAAGGAAAAATATAACTCTGAGATCATCGCCTTTTGTGCTGACCTTGGCCAGGGGGAAGACCTTGATGCAATAGAGGAAAAGGCATTAAAGACTGGTGCATCAAAGGTGTATATCGAAAACCTGAAAGAAGAATTCGTAAAAGAGTATATATTCTCCATGCTCAGGGCGAATGCAGTCTATGAAGGCTCATATCTGCTTGGGACATCAATTGCAAGACCTCTTATTGCAAAAAAACAGATAGAGGTTGCAGAAAAGGAAGGTGCTGAAGCAGTTGCACACGGCGCTACAGGGAAAGGGAATGATCAGGTCAGGTTTGAACTCACCTACTATGCACTCAAGCCTGATATAAAGGTTATAGCACCGTGGAGGGAATGGCAATTCAATTCAAGACAATCCCTGATTGAATATTCAGTTAGAAATAATATTCCTGTTACAGCAACAAGAGAAAAACCATACAGCACGGATAGGAATTTGTTTCATATCAGCTATGAAGGAGGAATCCTTGAAGACCCATGGGAGGAACCACCTTCTGATATGTACACGATGATTGTACCACCAGAGAATGCACCTGATAAGCCTGTATATATAGAAATTTCTTATGAGAAGGGTGACCCAGTTGCAATAAATAATGAGATTATGTCTCCTGCAACACTGCTCGAGAGATTAAATTCCATCGCAGGTGAAAATGGAATTGGAAGGATTGATATAGTTGAAAACAGGTATGTTGGCATTAAGTCGCGGGGTGTCTATGAAACTCCTGGTGGCACGGTACTGCACTTAGCACACAGGGCAATAGAATCAATAACGCTCGACAGGGAGATCACGCACCTCAGAGACTCACTCATACCTCGCTATGCTGAGCTCATATACTATGGCTACTGGGTTTCTCCTGAAAGATTTGCCCTTCAAAACTTTATCGATGATATCCAGAAAGATGTCAATGGTACGGTCAGACTGAAACTGTACAAGGGCACCTGCTCTGTTACTGGAAGAAAATCGCCGAATTCACTGTATCACCCCGAATTTGCAACATTTGAGGCAGAAGATGTATATAATCAGAAGGATGCAGAAGGTTTTATCAAGCTCAATGCCTTGAGATTGAAGTTAAGAAAACTAAGATAAAAATTAGCAGTTATCAATGCAAAATTATCAATTAAAATTTAAATTGAAATAAAAAATGTCAGACCCGAGATACTGGATTGCTTTGTCTATGTTACCTGATATAGGGCCTGTTGTATCCAGAAAATTACTATCTGTATTTGAAACACCTGAAAGAATATTTGATGCAGGGATTGATGATCTGCTCTCTGTTGAAGGTATAGGAATAAACAGGGCAAAAAGTATTAAGGAATTTTCATCATGGAAGGATGTGAATGCACAGGTTCAATCCTTGGAGAAAAAGGATATAAAGGCAATAGGTCTTGATGCCCCTTCTTATCCTGAAATGTTAAGGGAAATTGAGGATGCTCCCGTTGTTATCTATATGAAAGGTGATATCAGTCCCCAGGACAAATATGCAATTGCGATAGTTGGTTCACGTAAACCGACTTCATATGGTATATCAGTTACAGAAAATATTTCAGAGGAGCTTGCATCAATGGGTTTTACCATCGTGAGTGGTATGGCTCGGGGCATTGATGCAATATCGCACAAAGGAGCTTTAATGGCTGGTTGCAGAACCATGGCTGTACTTGGTTCTGGACTCGATGTTCCTTATCCACCAGAGAACAAGGCTTTGATGGATAAGATTGCACTCTCTGGTTGTGTCATTAGCGAGCTTCCTCTTGGAGCCCCTCCTGACAAAGAAAACTTTCCTAAGAGAAACAGACTTATAAGTGGACTCTCTCTTGGGGTGCTTGTAATAGAGGCCACATCTAACAGCGGGTCGCTGATTACAGCAGGATACGCCCTCGAACAAAATAGAGAAGTATTTGCAGTGCCTGGTAATATAAATTCACATAATTCAAAAGGCACGAATGAATTAATTAAAAGAGGTGCAATACTTACACGAAGGGCAGAGGATATTGTTGAGGAGCTTGCCCCTGTTTTGAAGGGATTCATAAGATCAAAAGAGAAGTCAAAGATTGAAATTACAGACGAAGAAAAAACCCTTTGTGATTTACTTTCGGGGGAACCTAAGCATATCGATATTATTTCTCGGGAGAGCGGATTGCCGGCATCTAAGGCTCTTGGGATCCTTCTTGGATTAGAACTAAAAGGCGCCGTTAGACAGATGAGTGGTAAAAGGTTTTATCTTGCATGAAAAAAAATTGAGGAGGTTAGTTAATGAAGTCTCTGGTTATTGTTGAGTCTCCTGCGAAGGCAAAGACTATTCATAAAATACTCGGATCTGACTTTACAGTAAAGGCATCTATTGGTCATATAAAAGACCTGCCAAAGAAAGATATAGGGGTTGATGTTCATAATAATTTTCAGCCCATTTATGTTGTAATCCCGGGCAAGGAGAAGGTTATCAAAGAACTGAAAAAGGCAACGAAAGAGGCTGATAAGGTATTCCTTGCACCAGACCCTGACAGAGAGGGCGAGGCAATTGCATGGCATATCGCATCTGAAATCTCAGACCGTAAATCTCAGATGCCGAATGGGAAAATATACCGGGTTACCTTTAATGAAATAACAGAACGGGCTGTGCGAGAAGCGATGAAAACCCCTATCAGGATTGATATGAATAAAGTTGATGCTCAACAGGCGAGAAGGGTACTTGACAGACTTGTTGGATATAATCTTAGTCCCCTTCTCTGGAAAAAGGTCAGGAGGGGTCTGAGTGCAGGAAGAGTACAGTCTGTTACAGTCAGGCTCGTTGTCGACAGGGAACGTGAGATAGAGGCATTTAAATCGGAAGAATACTGGAGCATCAATGCAGAATTTGAAGGTTCTCAGCCTTCACGCTTCTGGGCAAGACTCTCTAAATTAAGTCAGCAGTCAGCAGTCACCCCCCTATATCCCCCCTTAGTAAGGGGGGAATTGAAGGGGGGTCAGGAGTCAAGAACGGATAATAAATTCCTTATTCCAGACGAGGAAGCTGCTAATACAATAGTTCATGACTTAAAAGATAAAGAGTTTGTACTAAAACAGATAGAGCTTAAACGAAGGAAAAGGATGCCATATCCTCCCTTCATCACAAGCACCCTGCAGCAGGAAGCATCCAGGAAATTACGGTTTCCTGCAAAAAAGACGATGACGATAGCACAACAGCTTTACGAGGGCATAGAGCTTGGTAACGAAGGTGCGGTGGGACTTATTACCTACATGAGAACAGATTCCCACAGGATAGCCACTGAAGCACAGGAGTGGGCAAGGCAGCTCATTGAGAAGGTTTATGGAAAAGATTACATTCCTGAAAAACTTCCTGTTTATAAGAGTAAAGCATCTGCACAGGAAGCACATGAAGCTATCAGGCCTACATATCCCGATAAGATGCCACAAGATATAAAACAATTTCTTTCAAAAGACCAGAATGCTCTTTACACACTGATATGGAACCGCTTTATATCAAGCCAGATGGCACCTGCACAGCTTGAACAAACAACATTTATTATCGTAAATCGTGAGGCGTTAGACATAAGGGGAGATGGAAATCAGGAATCGCCTTACGCCTTACGTCTTACGTCTTACGAATTCAGGGCATCAGGCACGGTGGTGCGTTTTAATGGTTTCATGGCCTTATATACAGAAAGCAAGGATAACGGAGTAGAGGAAGAAGGCGAGATCCTTCCTGCATTAAAAGAAGGAGAACCGTTAACACTTCATACGTTACAACCAAGACAGCATTTTACACAGCCACCACCACGATATACAGAGGCTACATTAGTCAAGGCGCTTGAGGAAAAAGGGATAGGAAGACCAAGCACCTATGCAACAATCCTTGCTACTATTCAGGACAGAAAATACGCCCATAAAACAGAGGGCAAGTTTTCTCCTACAGAACTTGGAATAGTGGTAAATGATCTCCTTGTTGAAAGATTTCCCGAGCTTATTGATGTGGGTTTTACTGCAAAAATGGAGGATGAGCTTGACAGAATAGAGGATGGAAAGATGGGATGGGTCAAGGTCGTAAAAGATTTTTATGATCCCTTCGAGAAAGACCTGACTGAGGCAACGAATACCATTGGAAAAGTTAAACCAAAAGATATACCCACTGAAGAAAAATGTGAAAAGTGCGGATTGCCCATGGTGATACGGTGGGGAAGACATGGGAGATTTCTGGCATGTTCCGGGTTTCCTCAATGTAAAAACACAAAGCCTGTTCCAACAGATGGTACAGAGCAGGGAATGCAGAGCACAGAAAATGTTTCACAACTTACAGAAGAGAAGTGTGAGAATTGTGGATCACCTATGGTTATAAGGTCAGGACGATATGGGAAATTCCTTGCCTGTTCGCAATATCCTGAATGTAAAAATACAAAACCGATCGCAACAGGGGTCAAGTGCCCGCTGGATGGTGGTGATATTGTCGAAAGACGTTCCAAAAAGGGGAAACAATTCTGGAGCTGCAATAACTTTCCTCAATGCACATTTGCAACCTGGTATAAACCTGTCCAGAAAAGATGTCCACGTTGCGGTGCAGAATTCCTTGTTGAAAAGAGGGATCATGCACAAACCATCTATCATATCTGTCTGAAAAAAGGGTGTGGCTATACAGAAGAAAGCGCATAATGAACATCGAAATACTCAGGACCATTGGGAGAAGACTTTTAAAAGAAATCCCCTTGCTCAGGCAGAGACCTCATACACAAACTGCAATTGGCGTTGGAGCTGCAGGTGACAGAACCTTTCTGATCGACAAAAGAGCAGAAGATATTATCATCTCTGGTCTTGATGATTCAGGGGAGGCATTAACTATTGTCTCTGAGGAGATTGGTATAAAAGACATAAAAGGTGGAGGCAAGCATGTCCTTATAGATCCTATTGATGGCAGCAGGAATGCAATCTCTGGTATTCCCATGTATTGCACATCCATTGCAATTGCAGATGGCAATACATTCAGTGATATAGAACTTGCATATGTTTTGAATCTTATCAATGGTGACGAGTTCTGGGCAGAGAAAGGTAAGGGCGCATTTATCAATAGCGAAAGGATCCACACACAGGAAGATGATATATTGCATCTCATTGCATATGAGGCACAATCTCCACAGAAGGACATACCCTCAATCCTGCCACTCATAACAGAATCAAGGAAAACTCGATGCCTTGGTACGACTGCGATTGATCTTGCCTACCTTGCATATGGTGCAATCAGCGTCTTTGTTACCCCCTCGCTTTCAAGGAGTTTCGATTTTGCAAGTGGCTATTTACTTGTCAGAGAGGCTGGAGGAATTTTTACAGATATTACAGGGAAGCCATTAGATGACATCGAGATGAGCCTGAAAAGAAGTTCATCCCTGCTTGCTTCAGGCAACAAAAGACTTCATGAGAGGGCGTTGAGATTATTGAGCAGAACAACAGAATAATCAGGAATCTTGTATCGTAGTTTCCTCTTGCCCTGGAGTTTGAGGGATAGGACTTTCAATCATAGGTTCTGTTTGGATTTCTGTCGCATAGTAGTAGGTAAATGTAATAGCGATAATCACCAGCCCAAGGTAAGTTTGAAAAACATAAGAAATGAATTGATAGGGGAAGGAAAGGATCGTCCCTATAACAGGTATGAGGTGAAAGGAATAGCCGAGGAGTATAAGGAAAAAACTTGCAAAGACGTATCCTCCGAACAGGATAGCGTAAAGCCAGAGTGCAGCAGGGTGTCTTAATAAATACCGCATCGCCTCTCTGAGTGATTTTACAGGACCTGTGCCTTTAAAAAAGAGTGCGGCAACTCCGTACAAAGTTACAGACAGTGTTCCAAAGATAAGGATAAGTGCAATGATTGTCAGAATCAGAGAGAGAAAGGTGCCGAAGAAGAGGGCAAGCGTGGAATCCTGACTTTTTGCAAACGATACTAATGCTGCGATGCTCCCACCTAAGATGCCAAGCACAAAGGCAGCCACAATCAAGATAACGCCTATTACAGAGGTAAAGCCGAATATTTTGGTAAAAAGCCTTTTCGCCTCATGGAAAAATGTGTGCATACTGAATCTCAAGGTTCGGTCTCCGATCGTCTTCCCGATAATACCAGCAGAACCTCCGAACACATACATACCGAACAGTGCCGCTGCAATGATGTAAAACAGGAAACTTAATATGACGATAAGGAGAAGTCCGAAATATCTTGTTATAATCTCAGAAGGACCTTTCAGTGTCCTGAAAATATCTTTGATATCTGAAAGACCGGTAAGGTCAATGCCAAATATGATAAATGCAATTGCCAGAGGAATACCAACGATAATGAAGAATCCAATAAAATTAATAAGTACCATGGCAAACTGGATAAGGACAAGCTGCCAGTTTTTATGAACAACCCTGAACCCTTCTTTTATCGCTTCAATATAACTCATTGTTTGCATGAATGCTGGTTGAAAGCTTCGACTTTTAGTCGGGGAGCTTCACTTCAGGTATTCTAAGACAAATGAACCCTGTTAGCAAAGTAAAAAGTGAAATTATTGTATAATGAATGGTTGAATTAACAAGAGTAAAGCGGTTATATTATTTAAAATTTTCTGGAGGTGTCAGATGCTAATTGATTATTTAGTGGGTATTGCATATGCAATGGGACCGAGCCCGCAAGGAGGTTCAGGTCAAGGTGCTGGAGGACTGTTCGGAAGCCTTATTCCCCTTGCTCTTATATTTGTCATCTTCTATTTCTTGCTCATAAGGCCACAACAGAAAAGGGCTAAAGAGCATAAACAAATGATAGAAAATCTGAAAAAAGGGGATAAGATTATCACATCTGGTGGTGCTTACGGTGTTATTGAGGCTGTAGGTACCAATACCGTGACAGTCAAGGTTGCTGAAAATGTAAAGGTAAAATTTGGCAAGTCATATGTTGCTGCACTCAGGCCGTCTTCAGAGGAAGACTGAGAGGAAGGTTTAATCTCGATTGAAGAAAAGAATCCTCTGGAGATTTATTCTCATAAGTATAACCGTTATTTTAGCAGTTGTCTTTTTCCTTCCTAACACCCCCGCCTTTCAATATATGCCTGAATGGTGGAAGGAGAATATGCCGAATAAAGGCATAATACTCGGACTTGACCTGCAGGGAGGATTGCACCTTGTATTTGAGGTTGAGGGAGACAAGGCAGTTGAGATAACCACAGACAGGTATACATCAACATTAAGAGACTTGTTTGCAAAGAAAAAACTATCGGCAGATGTCAATAGAAACGGGCTAAATATCACAGTAAGTCCATCAAGTGCTGAGATAAGAAAAGTGGTTGAGGATAACTATCCAACGCTTCTACCTATTGAAACAGGAAATAGGCTTATATACAAACTCACTGAAAAAGAAGCACGCAGGATAAAAGACTCTGCTGCAGACCAGGCCCTCGAAACGATTCGTAACAGAATAGACCAGTTTGGTGTTGCAGAGCCGACAATCCACAGGCAGGGTGAAAATGAGATTGTTGTCCAGCTTCCCGGAGTGAAAGACCCGAAACGGGCTATTGACCTTATAGGCAAAACTGCCCAGCTCGAATTCAAGCTTGTGGATGACGAAGCCAAGGTAGCTGCTGAAATCCCTCAATCAATAGCACCCGGGGAAGAAGAGAATATTCTGAAACAGTTTGCTGACAAGATCCCTGAAGGTGATGAGGTGCTCTTTGAAAAAAAGGTGAACAGGGAAACCGGTGCTGTGAGAAAGATACCCATACTTCTCAAAAAACAGGCAGTTATTACAGGAGACCTTCTGAGTGAAGCAAAGGTAAATATTGACTCAAGGTTCAATGAGCCCTATGTGTCCTTATCGTTCAATGCCACAGGTGCGAAACTCTTTGAAGAGATAACAGGAGCAAATGTGAAAAAGCGGCTTGCGATTATCCTTGATAATACAGTGTACTCAGCGCCTGTCATACAGGAGAAGATCGGGGGAGGGAATGCCCAGATAACCGGTAACTTCTCCTTGGAAGAAGCAAGAGACCTTAGCATTGTGTTAAGGGCTGGTGCGCTTCCTGCACCTATGAAGATGCTCCAGAATGTGACAGTTGGTCCGTCCCTCGGAAGAGATTCTATTGAAGCTGGCAAGATGGCAGGGATCATTGGCACAATAGCAGTTGTTGTATTCATGGTATTCTATTACAAGCTTTCAGGGGTGATCGCCGACTTTGCACTGTTTTTAAATATCCTCCTCCTCCTCGGTGCTATGGCATCGCTCAATGCGACACTCACACTGCCTGGAATTGCAGGTATTATCCTCGCTATCGGCATGGCTGTTGACTCGAATGTCCTTATGTTCGAGCGGATAAGGGATGAGCTAAGGGCAGGGAAGACTCCACGCGCAGCAGTCGATTCAGGCTATGACAAGGCATTCTGGACAATCTTTGACTCACATGTTACCACACTGATAACAGCAGCAGTACTCTTTCAATTCGGCACAGGACCGATAAAAGGATTTGCTGTAACGCTCAGCCTTGGTGTCGCGATAAATCTGTTTACAGCCCTTGTTGGCACAAAGTCAATCTTTGATCTCATAAACAGTCAACGTGAAGTAAAGAAGCTGAGCATATAGGTTTATGACTTGTAAGGAGAGCGCATGATAGAGCTGATTAAAAACCCGAATATAAATTTTCTCGGCAAGAGATATATAGCCTTTGCTTTTTCAGGAATCCTCTCGATTCTCGGCATAATAGCTATCATCCAGATAAGCACAGGAAAAGCAAACCTGGGGATAGATTTTGCAGGAGGAACTGCTATTCAGTTCAAGTTTGAAAAACCTGTTGCACTTCATACTATAAGGCTTGCACTCGAAAACGGAGGGCTAAAGGATTTTGACCTTCAGGATCTGCCAGCAGTGAATAAAGTACTCATCAAAATGAAAAAGGGTGGACACCAATTAGGAGAGGCATCAGAGACAATAACAGGTATTCTGAGTCAGAAATTCCCGGATAACAAATATGTGGTTGACTCCACCACAGAGATAGGCCCGAAGGTTGGTGGAAAACTGAGAGCAGATGCAGGAAAGGCAATTGCAATTGCAGTAATAGGGATACTCATATATGTTGCTTTTAGATTTCAGTTCAACTTTGGCGTTGGGGCAACCATTGCAACCTTTCATGATGTCCTTGCTGTCCTCGGATTATTCTATATCATGGGCAAAGAGATTAACCTTATCCTCGTCACAGCCCTTCTCACAATTGCCGGTTATTCCCTGACAGATACAGTGGTTGTATTTGACCGTATAAGAGAAAACCTGAAGCTAAAGCAGAGGGAAAATGTTGAAACCGTTATGAACAGCAGCATCAATGAGGTCTTATCAAGGACAATAATAACCTCGACAACTGTCCTCCTTACTTCAATAGCACTGTTTTCCTTCGGCGGGGAAGTCCTGCACGATTTCTCACTCGCCATGATAATGGGTGTTATCGTCGGTACATATTCCTCGATTTTTGTTGCAAGTCCAATAGTACTCGTGTGGGGAGGCAAAAGGCCATTTGCAAAGAAATAACGTGAGGCGTCAGGCGTGAAGCGTAAGGAGACAAAGGACTTTTCCCTTAACGCCTTACCCCTTACGCCTAACGGTAGTTAAATGAATAGGCGCTGGCTTGTCAACAGGACCAACCCTGAATATATAGACTATGTATCAAAAATATCATCCATATCTCATGTTTTTGCTCAAATCCTCATCAACAGAGGCATCAAGACACCTGAAGAGATAAGCTATTTCCTCAATCCTCACCTATCACAACTCTCTGACCCTTTTGATATGCCAGGCATGAAGATAGCCGTCGATAGAATCCTTGCAGCATCAAGAAATGGTGAACGGGTACTTGTCCATGGCGACTACGATACAGATGGGCTTTCAGCGACAGCGATAGCTTTAAAGACATTAAAGATGCTCGGGATAGACAGCCACTACTTTATACCAAACAGGTTGGAGCATGGCTACGGTTTTAACCTGGTAGGGGTAAAAAAGGCAAAAGAGATTGGCGCCAATCTTATTATAACGGTTGACTGTGGAATAACATCTTTTGAGGCAGTTGCCCTCTCTAAGAAAGAAGGGATAGATGTCATTATAACCGACCACCATGAGCCAGCAGTCAGCAGTCAGCAGTCAGCACTCAGCATTCAGAATGACAACCAACAACCAATAACTGACAACTATTTGCTTCCTGATGCAATTGCTATTGTTAATCCTAAACTTTCACCTTTTAACTTTCAACTCTCAACTCTTTCTGGTGCTGGCGTGACATTCAAACTTGCACAGGCATTAGCCACGATTCACGATTCACGATTCACGATTCACGATTTTCTGGACCTTGCTGCCCTTGGTACCATGGCTGATGTTGTACCAATGACAGGTGAAAACAGGCTTATTGTAAAAGAGGGATTAAAGTTAATAGAGAATGGGACAAGACAAGGATTGCAGGCATTGAAGAAGATCGCCGGCATTAATGGAAGAGAGGTGAGATCAGGTCTGTTATCGTTTACTATCATTCCCAGAATAAATGCTGCTGGCAGAATCTCTGATTCAAATAATGTCGTTGAGCTTCTGCTTACCGATTCTGAGGATAAAGCATATGACCTGTCAGCCTGGCTGGATAATCTCAATGCAAAGAGGCAGGAAATTGAGGAAGCGGTTTATCAGGAAGCACTATATCAGCTCAATAATAAGGATATAGGCTCTGCCATTGTACTTTCTTCAGA
Source organism: Thermodesulfovibrionales bacterium (assembly GCA_020062205.1). Taxonomy (GTDB): domain Bacteria; phylum Nitrospirota; class Thermodesulfovibrionia; order Thermodesulfovibrionales; family SM23-35; genus VGWY01. The sequence continues at coordinate 8,935 of JAGUWT010000143.1, read as the reverse complement.
GGGATGGCATAAGGGAGTCGTTGGCATTGTGGCATCAAGAATTGCGGAGGCTTTTTATCGTCCCACATTCATTATTTCTATAGAAGGAGACATCGCCAGAGGTTCAGCAAGGAGCATCCCGTCTGTTGATATATACAAGGCCCTTTCAGGCTGTACGGAATTCCTTACAGGATTTGGCGGGCATAAGCAGGCTGCAGGATTAGAATTGAAGTCAAAAAACATTTCGTCTTTTGAGGAATGTATGAACAGGATTGTGAACGAAACCCTGGATGAGGAGGATTTTATCCCCACGCTTGAAATAGATGCAGATGTCGACTTCTCTGATATAAACTTCAACCTCACGAGAGAACTCAAGATGCTCGAACCTCTCGGGTTTGGTAATCCCGAACCTTTCTTAGGATCAAAAAGGCTTGAAGTCCTTTATCCGAGAATAGTGGGGAACAATCATTTGAAGATGAAACTCAGGCAGAGATCCCAATATATTGAGGCAATAGGATTTGATATGGCCAGATTTTTTGACAGACTTGAGGTCTCAACTACCGTTGATGCTGTATTTACTCCATTCATAAATGAGTGGGAAGGCGGCAAATGCCTCCAGCTCAATCTAAAGGCATTCAGACCAAGCCTTTAACCGGTGTTAACCTTTACCAAGTTGACAACATGAGTTTAAAATGTGTTATTTTATAAAATCTCAAATCTGCAATCCGCGATCTGAAATAGCATTGGGGCTGTAGCTCAGTTGGGAGAGCGCTTGAATGGCATTCAAGAGGTCGTCGGTTCGATCCCGATCAGCTCCACCATTTAAAATCAAGGCTTTGCGTGCCATTGAAGCCCTCTCCATACTACTCATTTATCGCTAAATTGTGAAGTAAATGTGAAGTAGAGTTTTTGTTTATAGTTCTATCTAACACATCTACCGCCTTAACCTTGTGTGAAGGTGCAAGGTGAGCATACCTTAATGTCATGGTTAGGGTCTTATGGCCTAATAGCTCCTTAACTGTGACAAGGTCAATCCCTGCCATTACTAAATGGCTTGCAAAGGTATGTCTCAGATCGTGAAAGTGAAAATCCTTTATCCCTGCCTTCCTCAATGCAGTATTGAATGACCGCTTAACGTCTTGAAAAGGCTTCCCAATGATTGAATCGTAGAAGACATAGGGAATGTCTAATCTTCTTGTAATGCCCTGTAAAACGCCTCTCAGGGTGTCATTGATAGGGATTTCCCTTCTCTCAGAGTTCTTAGTCTGGTCTTGATTGAGTAAGATAAAGCCATGTTTCAGGTCTAAATTATCCCATCTGAGAGAGAGAATTTCACCTTTTCTCATGCCGGTATTTAAGGCAGTGATAACTATTGCCTTTGTATTGCCCTGGCAAGTTTTAATTAAGGTCTGACATTCATCCTTTGAGAGATACCGCAACCGCTTGTTATTCTCAGGAAGCATTTTAACCTTCCTGATACGTTTCAGGATTTCTTCTTCCACCATGTCCCATTCAACCGCCTTTGTGAACATATGGGATATTGTGGCAATTAGTCTGTTTGCAGTAGCAGGTTTGTTGCCTTTGTTTAACCTCTCCGTCTGGTACTGTTCAAGAAGCATGGAATTGAAACGTCTTAGTGGTAGGCTTCCATAGGCTTCTGCTAATTGATTGATAAGATAGATTTTACTTTTAAAACACTTTTGCCTTTCAGCCCATTTGATATACTCTGCAACAAGTTCGTTGAAGATATAATTGGTTATATTTTTATGTTCTGGTTCTATGCCTGCCTTTACCTCTGCTTTTCTTTTCAAGAGAAAATCAACTGCTTCATCATGATCGGCTTTCTCTGTGGATACTCTAACAACCCTTTCATCAATGCTTTTGTAGCAGACCCACCAGATACGCCCTCTTTTGTAGAGTCCTCGCATCCTTTTAGCCACCGTTCAACTCCCTTTCTTTTTCGTTTTCTTTTTAAAATCCTCTGCAACCCTTGATAGAAGTAGCTTTGATGTTTTGCTCGGTGTTATCAACCCCCTTTCCCATTTATAAACTGTTGCCACTAATACACCTGTAAGCTCACCTAATGCCCTTCTGGTCAGCTTATAGGTTTTCCTGAAGTCTCTAATTTCTTCAGGTGTCCAGTCCTTCATGGGAAAAGTATAATATACTTTAAGCATATTGTCAAGATAAATTTAGGATAAAATCACTTTGTTAACTCTTCAAAATGCGGAACAGGTTGTTTTTCTCTGGATTGAATCCATCTATCAATTGATGATTTCTTAAACCTAACATATTTACCATTTTTAAAATACGGTACGGTCTTACTGGATACCTGCTTATAAACCCATGATGTATCAACCTTAAGATATTGAGCGAGGGTTTCAGGTGTGAAGATAATATCTTCTACATGCTTACCATTACCGGCAATGAGAGGCTTTAGCTTCTCGATAATCTTCTCGGCTATTGCCTCAACTAACTCAGGTGGTAATGTAAGCTCTGCCTTCATTTTAGGCTCTTATCTCCCTTTTCATGACCTCTAAGAGCTCCGTAAATTACAGCAGCTCTCCATATTTAAACCTTCCTGTCTTATATCGGCTTAATGCCTCTCTGATAATTTCTTCAATGTCCTGGGTTCTTATTTGCTACCCCTTTATATAAAGCATTCCCAAATTTACAATCACTGCACTTAGCCCTGAATATTTTTATCGGCTCTGTAAAGCTTACACAAAAACCCTCTTTATCCCTGACACCAAAATTACAGCAGTATTTTTTGGCTAATTCATACCGGTCTTCTCCACCCCAACCTTGAAAGTTATCTTCAGAAAGTCCGTGACCTTGATTTTGGGCTTTCTCGATTGGCTTTTCATGCGGGTTTGCAGTGCTAACATTTTGGGAATCCATACCTATATAGCCACCCGAAATGCTAACATTCCTTTTCCTCTGCATTAAATCAGCCATATAAGCCCTTTTATGGGCTTTTTTACATTCATAAGAACAAAAAGATTTAAGACCGTTTAGGGTTATTTCAATGGGCTTTTTGCAACCTTTACAGGGCCCCGTGTTGCCCTTGCCTGCGGTGTCAGACAAAGGGCCGGGAGGGACCCCCTTATCTCTCGTAGCACCGACGAAAGTATAAGCCCTGCAATCCCGCTCATGACTCCGGAGGTTAATCATAGATACAGGTTGCTTATTTTTCAAAATAATTAAGGCCATATTCCTTTGCAACCTGCCCTTTTAAATCCTGGACAATGTCATAAGCAGGCATTTGCCCGAGAATGTCCCTCATGATTCCCTCATAGCTTCCGCCGCCTGCTTCGTTTTTAGAGGCATACGCTTTTACCCATAAATCCCCGACAGCAGTCTGAATATCAAGCTTTATTGTCTCGTAAATTGAATCCCAGATAGCCCGATTTGCTACAGATAACGCATCATTAAAATTCGGGATTGCCTTTGTAAGGCTTTCCCGCGCCCGCTTTGTCGCCTCTAATAGTTCTTGGAGTTCTGCTTCTGTCTGTGTAATCTCCTGCAGCTTTTTCTTAATGATGTCTAACTCGCTCTGTGAGATCTCACCGATAACGAATTTATCAAGGGCCTGCTTTTTTGCCTGCTCGGCCTTCTGTTTTGAATCAGCAATGCCTCTTATCTCTTTTGCAAGCTGATCACCCCGACCTGTTAACTCTATAATTTTCCCCTGCGCTGCTTTGAGTGCTTTTTCAGCCTCGCCTCGCTTTTTAATCAGTTCCTTTAAATTATTATTTGCCATTTACTACCCCCTTCTGTCTGCAAAAATTCAAATAGGCGTGAAATCGCAATAAGTCTCTGAACTCGGCCCGGATTTTTGGATCTGTTTTCCATGCCTGAATTGCCATCTCTGCAATTTCCTCATCGCTCTTTCCTGCAAGTTCTTCCCCGTTAAATTCTATTTTTTAACACTCCTTTTTTGTCATTGGCCCCTCTAATGAGGGACATTCTTCGATTCCTATAGCTTCTTTTGCCTTCTTAATAAGATTTACAAGGTCATCCACTTTTTCGGGTGCGATGGTTATTCCTTTCTTTGTGGGCCTCCATTCTCCATTATCATCTTCATAGTAGACTCTTACATCTATGAAGTTATGGCCCTTGTATGATGCAGTAGACACCTGGATTTTCTCAGTAGAGTTTTTCTGTATTTCACCGATCAACATTATAGATATTCTCAAAAAACAAATTTTTAAAAACGCCGGGTGAAACGAAGTGAGCAAGCCGATAATCACAACCGTCCCGGTATTGCTTTTGAAAGTATTGCTCAATCATAACCTTGAGATCATCAAGTGAACTTTCCCCATGATCTTTGCCAGTGTCAGGGTCATAAAAACTGCTCATGGCCATAATATACTCATACCACTGCTCTGGTTTTAGCTTTGGGTGACTTCCGCCCCGATATTTCTCATATGCATAAAGAAAATGCTTTATAGCTTCAACAACATCCTCATAATTGGAAATAACCTCAATGGATGAATTTGTTTTTAAATACTCAATAAAAGAGAGAGGACAAGAATTGTTCTCGTCAGAGACAATTCCCTTATTTCTTAACTTCTTTTTATTCTTTAATTCTTGTATGTGGTCGGTAGCTGGTCGGTTACTGGTCATTTTACTGGTCGTTTTTATTCCCTTATTTTGGTAAAGTTCCCAATTTACAATGGTTATCAAACTAAACTTGTTGGTCGTTTTGATGGTCAAATTTCCTAATGTACATAAATTGTAAACACATGTTCTTATAGAACGCTCACTTAGACGGGTTTCTTTTGAAGCTTTCTTTCTACCAAAAACGAATTGACCCGGTTGTAATATGATTTGCCGATTGCCTACAATCACTCTATTTTCCCTATGTGAGGCTTTAAGAAGGCAATAACACCAGAATACCCACAAATTATGATTCTTGAGCCATCCGTTAAACAAAGATTTTCGATAAAGTTTGATCCAGCCGTGGTCATCATACGTTTCCTCATGATTTGCCATCATTTAAACATCAATCAGTTTTAATTGAACGTCCTCAGCTTCTAAATTTTTATCTATATTCGATTTTCTTCTCAGCTTGGCCTGGATCATCAGCTTATTTGCCCGAGCCATTTCTCGCAGGTATTCTCTGTTCGCTGTCCTGTACTTCTTCAAGTAAAACTGAATTTTTTCTTTATTCGCCTGTGCATAGGCTTTACGCTTTTCTTTGTGCTCTAAATAATAGCCGCGGGCGAGAAGTCTGTGTTGTTTAATGTTTTTTCGATAGTGAGCCCGACAATTATCCCGATTGCAACTTTTGCACATTGAAGTATACCCATCCCTCGAAGCCCCATCTTTGTTGAAAAGAATAGTGCTCTTTTCAACCAGGCAACGTGAACAGACCTTACTTTCCATTAAAAATATTCCCATCGCAGTACCCATCGCAGTAAGTATTGAAAAAAAAATAAAATGCAACGGCTTTGACCCATTCCAAGAATCCGCCTCAAAAAAAAATTGTTTCGTAGCCGATTCTTGCAAGCTTTGCTGTCCGTATTGGACACATCTTCTGGAAGTACCTTAAGATTTTTTTGAGCTTCATTCTCTTTAAGGGAGTTATTTTTTGCGCCGATCCCCCCGATTTTTTTCTAAGTTCATTTATCGCTGCCCTGCCATATTCCGACGCATTACCATTTCCGCTCGCATTTTTTTTAGAGTCTCCACATATTCACAAATATTGATAGCAATACCGCTGTTATAAGAATTCATGGCTTCATAAAGGTCGTCGGAGATAGGAAAAACAAACAGGGTTTTTTTGTTTTCGACTTTAAAATTTGGCTGAGTATTGAGAAGGATTGCTATTGCTGAACTTAAGTAAACGTCTGCGGTTATAAATTCTTTTTCCTTCATATCCTACCCCTTTCGTATCTTTGCTTTCAGAGAAACAATCTCCTGATGCCTTATACTTCTCTCTTATTTTTTAGGAAAACCTGTTTAAGTACAAGGACAACAAAACGGAATTCATTGGAAAGTCGGCCAAGCCTATGCTTGAAAAGCCTTGATAATGCTTGATTTTGGAAAAGTTACGCCTTGAAATGCTTATCTGGTATGAAGAAAACCCTGCAAAAGAGTTTCAGGGTTCGGATTCTAAAAACCTGAAGGTGCAGTTAGGAAATTTTGATGTGGCCAACATCTCGTAACACTCTTGGGTAAAAGGCATTAACTTAATCGCAAGGTTGGTTATTTCCCATAAATATTTGGTATCCCTTGCCCTGCTTATACGCCTCTGCAATGTCTCTATTTCAATATTGGTTATTCTTTTTTCTCGTAAATCTTTAGCTAATGCCTCTGTATTTATCTTCCTCTCATCACAACGATAGGTAATTAAAAGACAGTCTAAAGGAATGTTTTTCTTTTGTCTTATGTGTCTGCTAATTAGTGCATAAAGACTGTCGAGGTCTTCTATGTAGGTTTCAAACTCATTGCCCTCCCATCCTAAATAAAGATTTTGTCTTTTAAGGTAGCTTATGAGATCTAAAAAGTTCCAATAATGCTTCCTGAATTCACTTTCATTAAATTCAGTAGTCAGATCATTCAGGAAGTTATAGACACGCAAGGCAAAAGATAAATCCTTCTTTGCTAAAACCTTACGTTCTAAATCTGTGAAAGTAAATGTCCGATGTCTTGCAGTTTTTTCAGTAGTTATATTGACTTCTTGGCAGGTATCACAATCTTTATCAGGACATCTGAATTCTTTGTTAACCGGTGTTTGAAGTGCCTTACAGAATACTATTTCTTTTCTCATTACCGCCTTCCTTTACGGTCTCTCCTTTTAGTATCAAAGGAAAGCGGTAGGAGTTACCGCCTTATCGGCCTGCAGAGCCTATCCCCTGAAAAATTAAACCGCTATCTCTAAGGCGATTCTGTCATACTTAGTTACCGGCGCTATCTTATTGTCTGTTTCTTTCTTCTCAATCAGCCCTATTTGCTCTAAGTATTTCACATCGTCTGCAACATTTTTAACATCCCTCTTTGCCATTCTTGCAAGCTCATTAATTGAAGAAGGTTTCTTTATCCTAATAACATGCAGGAGTTCAAGCCTCTTGGGTGTCAATATCTTCCTGAATGCCTCAAAGCTGGTGAAATAAACGCCAGTCTCTTTCTTGACCTTCTCTCCTCGTTCAATGGCCTCTGCCTTCTCTGCAAATTCCTTTAAGGCTGTCTTTACATCCTTAATGCCTATTTTTATCTTCTTTACCCTCATAATTCACCTCTCTTAAATTTTTCTATGTCTCTATAAAAGTCCTGTATAAGCTTCCATACATCTCTGAACTTATAGGGCTTTACCGTCCCCCTGATATGTGTATGGTCTCCCTTGCCTTCTGCATTGTCATAGCCTATTATCCGCTCATTCTCTACAATATAAACCAGAGAATATTTATATCCGTGTGGTTTATCCTCTGTAGGCTTTGGCAATTTCCATAAGTTAATTTCAATGGTATTACCTGATTCATCAATAACCTTTGAATGCTCTATTAATTCAGCTTTCATTTAATTGTAGGTATTATATGCCAATAAAAAAATTTAGTCAAAAGAAAAATTAAGATAAAACCCTGCCCTGTGGTAATACAAGGCAGGGTAACGTCTATTTTACCTTCTTGAAGATTTACCCTTTATATACTGTGCTGTTGACCTATAACATTCCCTTAAGCAGGATTCTTCTATACCCCGGGTTAAAAACATCTTATAAACAGAACCCCTTAAAGTTTTTGAAAGGCTCTTTATTTCAGTGCTGCTTAAACTCTCCTTGCCTTTCAGGTTTTCATTTGCCTTTATCAGAGTATTTATAGCGCTTTCAGTCTGTTTTCTTTTTGTCATTTCTTTGCTCTCTGCAGCATAATCGAGGCAGGATTTAACAGAATTGTATTCCCCATTTCCAATGACTATATGGTCTATGACAGGGATACCTAACATCTCTCCTGCTTTAATAATCCCTTCTGTTTTCTTCAAATCTTCCTGACTCGGTTTAGCATCCCCGGAGGGGTGATTGTGAACAAGGATCACAGAAGCAGAATTATTCAGGATAGCTCCCTTGAATACCTCTCTGGGGTGGATAAGACTATTGTTGAGGTTACCCATAGAAACAAGCTCCATTGCAATGATTCTATTTTTTGCATCGAGATGAAGGGCATAACACATCTCTCTATCTGCATTTTGAAGGAAACGCATAGTCTCATAAACAGCCACTGGTGAACACATCGGTTCGCCTTTTGGCACCTCAGTGTTTTGAAACAGCCTGATCTGAGGCAATGGCAAATTCTGTTCAGTCCGTTCTAAAGAAAGATTAACGCTTAACATTTTATTGTCCTCCTGTTTTAAGTGTGCTAATAAGGGGTTCGCCCTTATGCTCTAAAAGACATTCGAGGCTTTTAACCTTTTCTATTTGCTTAAGTGTCTCCTGAGAATTTACTGTTTTCTCTCCATCTACACCTATGAATAAAATCTCCGTTTTCATTTTCCTTTTTCCTTTCATTGTGAAGTAAATGTGAAGTAGAGAGGTCAAATGAGAGATAACATTAAAGAAAACGCTATCCCTCATATTTGAGATTTTCAAGTAATGGCAAGCAAAGGAGAATACTGGATAATCCAAAAGGTTAACTTTTGCTTGAATGGCATTCAAGAGGTCGTCGGTTCGATCCCGATCAGCTCCACCATTAATTTCAACCACTTGTCTGCCATACATTGTCTACCTTGCTAATATCTGCCCCTGAATCCCTATCTTTATTTTCTTCATGGGGATATCTTTTCCACTCTGTTTTACTGCATCCTCAATTAATTTCACCAGCCCCATACAGCAAGGAACCTCCATGTATGCCACTGTTACAGATTTAATGTTGTTTTCACTGAGTATAGTTGCCAGTTTTTCCCTATATGCATTTGCATTATCGAGTTTAGGGCATCCGATTGCTAATGTGTGACCCTT
>JAGUWT010000019.1 GCA_020062205.1 Thermodesulfovibrionales bacterium | reverse complement strand
TGGGAAAAGGAAAGTCAAAAACTTATAGCTCTCTATGAGACTTTATGTGCGGAATAGCAGGATATTTTAGCCTTAATAGAGAAAAGATCGATACAAAAAGATTTGAATTTCTTCTTGATACCATCAAACACCGCGGGCCGGATGATTTTGGCTATGCTGTATTCAACTCTGACTTGAGAAAATCCCGTTTTGTTGAAGATCCAAACAGTCTAAATGGAATAGATTTTACTCCTGACCTTATTTTTGGGCACAGGCGTCTTTCAATTATAGATCTTAGTCCTTCAGGAAGACAGCCCATGACTGATGAAAAAGGTAATTTTTGGATCGTCTTCAATGGAGAGATATACAATTATATTGAGCTCAGAGAAGAACTGAAATCCTTTGGATTTAACTTCAGGACACATTCTGATACCGAGGTAATATTGAAAGCATATGAACACTGGGGAGAAGGTTGCCTGAACAAGTTCAATGGCATGTTTTCATTTGCCCTCTGGGATGTGAAGGAGAAAAGGCTCTTCTGTGCAAGGGACAGGATGGGTGTAAAACCTTTTTATTACTATGTTGATAAGGATAGATTTGTCTTTGCAAGCGAGATAAAGGCATTCCTTGAGGTGGATATTGAAAGGAATGCAAACGAACAGATTGTCTATGACTATCTGTCACAGGGCCTCATAGACCATACAGATGACACATTTTTTTATGGTATAAAACAATTAAGTCCAGCTCATTATCTTGTTCTTTCTGAGGGAAAGGTTGATATAAGAAGATGGTGGGATATAGAGGATAATAAACTGACTGATTTAAGTGATGATGAATATGCAAGGAGATTCTATGAATTATTTGAAGACTCTATACGGCTCAGGCTGAGAAGTGATGTTCCGATCGGCACGTGCCTGAGCGGCGGTCTTGATTCTTCATCCATTGTATGCATTGCAAACAAGCTTATGTTTCAGGGAGATTATCATAGAGAGATAGTTGGCGACAGGCAAAGGACATTTTCATCATGTTTTGAAGATAGAAAATATGATGAACGTGTCTTCATAGAAGAGGTTATTCAGAAAACAAATGCAAGATCATATTATATTTTTCCGGAAGGGAAGGAACTTTTTGATTTAATTCCAAAGGTAATCTGGCACCAGGATGAACCATTCGGTTCTACAAGTATCTTTGCCCAGTGGCATGTGATGAAGCTTGCAAGAGAAAACGGTGTTAAGGTTCTTCTTGACGGTCAGGGTGCTGACGAACTTTTGGCAGGTTATCATGGATATTTCGGGACTTATTATGTTGACCTTGCAAGAAGCCTGCATATTCTGAGACTTTTTGCGGAACTGTATTTTTACAAAAAGATTCACAAAAAGTTTCAGCCCATGATCTTTGCATCTGTTGCAAGGGCTATATTGCCTGATTCCTTGATAGCTGTTCTCCGGAAAATGCCTGCTATCCGAAATGCATCTAAGCAGGCAACGATCGGGAATGTATGGATTGATAGAGACTTCGAAAAGGTATATAGACGAGAATATACGTTCAAAGAAAAATTTAAAAGCAGTCTCAAGAATCAACTTTATTCCCTTTTTATGTATTCAAGTCTTCCGGCACTCTTACACTATGAAGACAGGAACTCTATGGCGTTTTCTATCGAGGCAAGGGTTCCTTTCCTGGATTACAGATTAGTAGAATATATCTTCTCCCTGCCTTCTGAACAAAAAATAAGGAGTGCCATGACAAAGGTTGCGTTAAGAAATGCGATGAAGGGGATTCTTCCAGAAAAGGTGAGAACAAGGGTTGACAAGATGGGGTTTGTTACACCCGAGAATATATGGTTTAGGAGTATATTAAAAGACAAAATAATTGATATTATTGAATCGAACGAATTCAAGAATATTGGCTATTTCAATGTTCCAGAGGTAAAGAAGAAATTTGAGAGTCATTGCAGAGGGGAAAAAGATATCGGTTTTACGATATGGAGGTGGATTAATTTGTTCTTATGGTATGAGATGTTTATAAAAGGAAAAATTTAAAGTGAAAAACAAATGTCTTACAGTAGTCGGGGCAAGACCTCAGTTTATAAAGGCTGCACCGGTGTCACGACTGATGAAAAAGTTCGGGATAAAAGAGATTATTGTTCATACAGGACAGCACTATGACTACAACATGTCCAGGGTATTTTTTGAAGAGCTTGGAATAAAAGAACCGGATTACAATCTCTGTATTGGTTCATTACCCCATGGTGCTCAAACAGGAAGGATGATGGAAAGGATCGAGGGGGTGCTGCTCAAGGAGAAGCCAGGAATTGTACTGGTTTATGGGGACACGAATTCAACCCTTGCCGGTGCACTATCTGCTGCAAAACTCCATATCCCCGTAGCCCACATTGAAGCTGGCCTCAGAAGCTTTAATAAGAAAATGCCCGAGGAGATTAATCGCGTTTTGACAGACTATGCCTCAGATATCCTCTTTTGTCCAACAGAAACAGCAGTCAAAAACCTTCAAAAAGAGGGTATCGCAAATAGTATGAATAAAGGAAAATTAATCAGCAATTCTTTTGAACTGCCTCATCCGTTCACATCCCCTTGTGTAGTGAATGCAGGCGATGTAATGTATGACTCAGTCCTCTATAACCTCGATATTGCCAGTAAGACATCAAAGATACTGAGAGCGTATAACCTTTCACCGAGGAACTACTATCTCGCTACCATTCATCGTGCAGAAAATACAGATAATTCTGAGAATTTAAAGAATATATTCTGTTCCTTTCAAAAAATAGCAAAAAAATATCCACTTATTGTTCCTCTGCATCCGAGGACGAAAAAACTTTTATCAGATATGAAAGGGTTAGATAAAACCCTTAAAATCATACCTCCGGTATCTTATCTGGATATGCTCATGCTTACAAATTCGGCAAGGATTATTCTGACAGATTCGGGCGGTCTCCAAAAAGAGGCATTCTTTTTAAATGTGCCCTGTATAACCCTTCGGAATGAAACAGAATGGGTTGAGACATTGAGAAGCGGGATGAATATTCTTGCAGAGAATAAAGAATATAAAATACTAAAGGCAGTGGAAAACCAGGAAAAATTAAAAGTGAAGAAAAGAAGCAAAAATTATTTTGGCGATGGAAATGCTGCAGAAAAAATATTGAAAATCATCAAGGAGTTTGTAAAGCAAGAACTCAAATAAGCAGGAAAAGGGAAATATAAATGATATGAGCATAAAGGTACTTCACATATTGCCAATTCC
>JAGUWT010000111.1 GCA_020062205.1 Thermodesulfovibrionales bacterium | reverse complement strand
GTTTCTTGGGTTAATTCCAGATTATCATCTGCATCGTAAAACTCTACTTTGTACGATATTTTGTGGTGAATGAGCGGTGCTGTTATTTTGAAAGCCCTACTTTCTAATTCCGCAACAGTGCCATGCATTAAAATTTCTTGATTACCATCTATTGTGATTGATGCCCAGTCTTGAGATATTTCAAAGTCAGTAAAAGAACTTTTTCGTACTTTCCATCCTTCCGACTCATACATCTGCGATATTTCCTCTTTTGATTTTTCCGTAAAAATCGTAGCGAAAAAATTAGAGCCGTCTGGTAATTGGTTTATTGTCATATTTTCGTCAACTGTTATTTTATAGCCTTTTCTCGATAAATCATTAATAAGCAAATCCAATCCTTTTTTGTACGCTTCTTGAAAATTCAATCGTTCGAGATTTGTCCAATTCCCATTGGGCTTTGTTGGTTCTTCCCAATCAATTGAAGTATCAAACCAATGTATTAAATAAGTCAACCATTTTCTTGTATTCTCTGAAATGTCTATTTTTTCAAGTTCGATGGCATAACCTAATATCTCCTCTGTTTTTGAATCGCCTGCCCACCCCCTATGTCAGGCTAGTTGTCGCCTTTATTGATTCTGACAATTGGGGACGTAATGGACAAAAACATGCCACGTTATGCTACCGAACGCAAAGCCACCGTACTGAACAAGCTCTTGCCACCCCACAACCGCCCGATACCCGAAATAGCCCAAGCCGAAGGCATCAGCGAAGCCACTCTGTATAATTGGCTGAAACAAGCCAGAGAGGAAGGACGCGTAGTGCCGGGAAGTGGAAAAGCCAGCCCTGAAAGCTGGAGTGGTGAAGCGAAATTTGCGGTCGTGCTGGAAACCGCCGGTATGAACGCCAGCGAAGTGGGCGAATATTGCCGCAGCAAGGGTTTATACCCTGAACAGGTAGCCCGCTGGAAACAAGCCTGTATCGCGGGTGCGGGTACTGGCGAGCAGACAGGGGGAGAATCCCTCAAACACGCCCGCAAGCAAATCCGCCAACTGGAGAAAGACCTGCGGCGTAAGGAAAAAGCCTTGGCAGAAAGTGCTGCCTTGTTGATATTGCAAAAAAAGTTCAATGCGCTGTGGGAGGACGCGGAATGATGACTACACCCCAACAGCGCGAAACCGTGGTCAATCTGGTGGACGAGGCGGTAACCGCTGGTGCAAGGCGCAGCCCTGCCTGCCAAGTGGTTGGGATCAATGTGCGCACCCTGCAACGTTGGCGTGCCCCCGGTGAACAGCAGGTGCGGGTTGACCAACGCCCACTCGCCAAACGCCCAGAACCACCCAACAAACTCAGCGAACCAGAACGTCAGGAACTGCTGGAAGTCTGCAACCAACCGGAATATGCCAGCCTGCCACCGTCCCAGATTGTACCAAAATTGGCGGATGCAGGCCGCTATATCGCCAGCGAATCCACGTTCTACCGTACCCTGAAAGCCCATAACCAGTTGCATCATCGAGGTCATGCCAAAGCCCCGCAAAAGCAACGTGAACCCGTCACTCACACCGCGACAGCCCCCAACCAAGTCTGGACATGGGATGTGACGTGGCTACCCAGTACCGTTACAGGCCGTTTCTTTTACCTGTATCTGGTCGAAGACCTCTACAGCCGTTATGGTGTCGTCTGGGAAGTCCACGAGCGCGAGTCCGGCGAACTCGCTGCTGAACTGTTGGAAAAGGCAGTGTGGCGTGAAAAGCTGCACGGCAAAACCAAACCCGTCCTGCACAACGACAATGGCAGCATCATGAAAGCCCAGACTTTCCGCGCCAAGCTCGACGAACTGGGTTTGAACCAATCCTTCAGCCGCCCGCGTGTCAGTGACGACAACGCCTATGTGGAATCCTTCTTCCGCACCCTCAAATATGCTCCTTGCTGGCCTGCCAAAGGCTTTGCCACGCTGGAGGAAGCCCGTGAGTGGGTGCAACAGTTCATGCAGTGGTACAACCACGGACACCAACACAGCAAAATCCGCTTTGTCACCCCGGCACAACGCCACCACGGGCAAGACAAAGCCATCCTTGCCAAGCGGGCAGAAGTCTATGCCGCTGCCAAAGCCAAGCACCCAGAACGCTGGTCGGGCGATACCCGCAACTGGACTCCCATTGCTGCTGTCACCCTCAACCCGGATAAACCAACGCGGGAAAAAGTGAGGGATGCAGCATGATTTTTGCGACAACTACCTTGAAAAACACCGCTTGCCAAGCGGGCAGAAGTCTATGCCGCTGCCAAAGCCAAGCACCCAGAACGCTGGTCGGGCGATACCCGCAACTGGACTCCCATTGCTGTCGTCACCCTCAACCCCGACAAACCAGCACGGGAAAAAGTGAGGGATGCAGCATGATTTTTGCGACAACTACCTTGAAAAACACCGCCCATAAACAAACACCACTTCCAACATCGAAGAAGTATTTTAGGTGGAGTAACGGATTATTGTGCATAAAGAGGGGGTGGGAAAAGCTCATTTCTGAGGGATGAAATTCTTTTAACTATTTGATAAATATAAAACGAAAATTTCGGTTCTAGGATTTTTCTACAGCATCAACGTCTAGCATAACGGGCGCGGCGGGGAGTAAAAATTAAGAATCGCGGGCTGTCACCGCGTCCGTCGTCGATGTACTTATTGGGAATTTATTTTGTTCGGATATATCTAGAAATATGATAGGAAGCTAACATCATATCCTCTTTTGGCAAAATTTCTTTTGTATTACCAATAAATGCAGGTAATGCTTTTGGATTTAGAACCCAAATATCACTTTGATTTTTACTGGTATTGTTTTTTACAAACCAACCCGGAAATACTATAGCAGATTGTATATTAAATTCTTTTCCTGTGCTACTTTTGAGCATTTCTTTTAGCCACGCTGCTTCGCTCTTTGCCTGAATCAAAATTTTTTGACCTGTATTATACCCATTTATTGTTATGCCTGAATCATCATATACTATAATTGATTCTTTATTTTTTAGTTTTGAATAGGTTTTTGTCTCAATGACAAATATTCCATGTACACTAACAATAACATGATCTATATTAAAGTTATCACCAACTATATCATGAAAAACTCTATCACCATTAATTCTTAAGTTTTCCAGGTATTGACCAACTGCTTTTTCTCCATCTCTAGCTTGTTTTAAAATTGCTATCCTGTCCCTTAAAAAATATATTTTTATTGCGCAGTAAGTGGTTACAATTAATGTTGCTATCGTTAGTAGTATTGGATTAGGGATATTGTTCGTATATTTATACCACCAAGTCATTCCTGTTAAATATGCAAATAAAAATGGAGCAAATATATACATAATAAATTTATCATCAATTAATTTATCTATTTCCTCTTGTACAGATTGCCCTGGTGTTCTTAATGGTTTTTCTTTAAGTGGAGATATTTTTTCTTCTTTTTTCATTATTTGACTTCCTTATTTATTGTCGTATAGGGGCTTATTTACTTTCCCCCAATGTTTAGGGTGAACGGGCGCGACGGGCAGTAAACCGTTAAAAATCGTGGGCTGTCACCGTGTCCATCGGCGACACACTCGTTAGAATTAATTGATGAAAGTTATTTATTTGAACCTGATGCTGCTCCAAATATACAAATCAAATGAAGAATTAATCCAGGAATAACAAATAATGTGTATCCTATGACTACAAATAATAACCAGAGCAATCCAGAAAAAACAGAACCTTTATACATTTGTCCTGCCCCCGGAATTACTAAACTTAAAACAGCAGCAATACCAGGACTCCATTTAGGTGAACTATAAACAACCTGAGATGGAATTTGCTGTTGACTTATTGGGTGTCCACAATTTGGACAGTGTGTAGCAGAATCAGAAACCTCACGCCCACATTCTGGACAGTTTATCAAAGCCATACTTTATATTCTCCGCCTTTTTAATTCAGTCTTTAAATTTAGTGGTGCTTATCGTAATTTAAAAAGCCAACCGTCTCGGTTGACGGGCGAGGGAGTAAATTGTTCAGAGTCGCGGGCTATCACCGCATCCGTCGTCGAACTACTTGTTGGCTCATTATTTAATGTTATTTGTTGCTGCCAAATAATCTTAGAGGAGATTTATCATTTGATTTTTTTCGTGATCGAAAGTGCCAAGGTATATCTATATTGGGATTTGTTTTTCTTATCGCCACAAGATAATTTCCTGATTCCTCTAGTGCTAGTTTAGCTGCTTCTTTATAACTATTAGCTGTCATATTACATAGTTCGACTGTAGATGAATCATAGTTATAGACATCTAAAAAATTAACTTTTGACATTATTTTTCTCCTGCTTATTAGCTGCTGAATAAATCATTTCAGACATTACTCTGGTTACAAATGGCATTATTTCAACAAGGTTGGATTCCTGTGTTTCTGATGTAAAGTATTCTTGATTGTCACAATCTATCGTGATTACCCCTATAATTTCTCCAACATTTATTTTGTTTTCTACTAGCTGATTTTGAATATCCTCGTCAATTATAAGGGGTATAGCTATCATGGATAGCAAATAATCTTTTTGATTGGCATGAAAGTAACTAATATCATTTTTTGATGCGCTTATGATACGCCTTGTTTGCCAAGAACGTGATGCTATACAATCACTATCTAAAGCAAGCTTCTTTTCTAGGTATTTACTTTGTTCGAGAGTAAAAAATGGTTGACCTTCAAAAGGAATACTTGCCAATGGAACTAAATAATTTAAATCTTTATCCTCAACAAATAATGCACATCTAAATTTAATTTCACTTTGATTTATGATGAAAAGCATTTCAATTAATGCAGTTAGTATTGATCTGAGTGAGTCCATATCTCCTGGTTTAATTTTTTTATTAAGGGCTTTTATTGTTCTTTGCTTAACAACATAATCTAAATACGATAGCAATGTAACAAGACGTTGTAATTCAAAGCCTGAAGTTACTATCTTCTGCTGCATTTCTCTCTCAGAAAATTCATTGGATTTTCTATTATATTTACATACACATACACCGTATGCTTCTTTAAATTCATCTTGATGGAATAAGTTGGCAACATTTTCTGAAAACTGCCCCCAAACTCCACGTGTATTTTCATCATGAGCAAAATTAAAATAACCAACCAATAATCCAAACGCCCACAAACAGAGAACATAGACTAATAACTCTACATTAGTTGATATATGACCATTGACAGATAATTCAAAGATACGTGCTAGTATGTATGCTGGAATAAGAACAACACTTGCCAACCAAGAGCTATATTTTAAGAAAAAAATATATCTGCATTTATGAGTTGAATGTAGAATTAAGTTCGTTGCAGATGGAGATAGTTTTGCAAAAATTGAATTCCAGTAAGATGTTTTTCTATCATCACCATGACTTAATCTATTGCCACACCCGTTAGTATCGCATAAGGAACATCGCTCTGGAAGTTTATTAGATGGCAAGTGCTTAGCATAAAAATATATTTCATTCATCCATCTAAAAATGTGTGGAAGCTTATGTTCTTTAGATTTTTTAACTAAATTACGTAATAATTCGCTATTACTAAGAGGATCATTGATGAAAAAATGTATAGCTACTAATATAAAAATCAGGAAAAATGACGCAAATTTTAAACTAGAGCCTGTATAAAGAGGAAGATGACTTTGCGGATCGAATTCTTTTATGAATAAATTTTTTAGCCAGTTATTCTCTATAATAATTTTCAATGTCTCTGACCTTTCTAATATCCTTTCAACAATTGTAGTTGTTATGCTGTAATTTGGACTAGCCAGTTCAAGGCCAATTATAATCATAATTGTTGTTACAATTGCAAAGGCAAATCTAGTCAGAAACTTCTTTTGATCCCATTTTTTGCGCACCTGATCACTACTAAGTCCATCATGATTTATCGGGTTTTCGAATAAGGATAGCATAATCTTCCTTTAAGGATGCACGGCTTGAAAATAACTTTTAGATTAAAGGTGGTTTTTGCGATTGTAAGTATTGATGCCAACAAGAGCGTAGAAAAACCTAAATCTCTATTGAAAAATCTCAAAAATGGCATGATGTACGTAAATCTTTGAACACTTTTCTCCTCAAAGATTTATGTAGAATTGCGAATTTGTTTATTTTTCGCTCAATTTCAAAAAATCGAAAAAGTGGTTTGGAGGTTTTTATACAGCCTCAATGTAAAATCTGACGGGCGCAGTAGTAAACTCATTGTGCGAAGTTGCGGGCTATCACCGCATCTGTCGTCGATATTCTCGTTATGCCTTTCATCATCAATTAAATGGTTTTTTAGACACTTCAAGTAATATGTATTTCTTTAGATACCCTGTTTTACTCATTACTTTATGTACTTTGCAATATATGTATTCTGATTCTCCAGACGCAGATCGTAATGCATTACTACTCAGGCTTTCTATGATTATCTCAATAGTGCGGTTGTTTCTTGTATTATTGGATAGCTCAAAAGATATAGGACGGATCTCACTTAGTGAATAAATTCGCCCTTTGTAAGTATTACTATTGTAGCTTGATACTCGCCCTATTATCGTTTCTATTTCTTCTTCAATGAGTTCATCAACTATATATAAGAATGACTCCATTGAAATTTCTGGTTGAAGCGGAAGTATTTTATGATTAACGATAGCATCTATCTTTGCAAACTCAGCAGTTTGTGTTTTGTAAATAGGTCTATGTATTTCAGTTATGGCATGTGAGCATTTTTCAATTAATGAATCAACTTGTGATTCTTTAATTTTTGGAAGTTTACTTTTTTTAATTTCATTTTCTTCGTATAGTTCTCCAAGTGATTTATCGTAATCAACATGAAATCCTAAACTCTCGGAAATAACATAATCATAAACCGAATATACAATGTGACCAAGGGGGTTATCATTTGGAGTGGTTAAAACTTGATAAGCGGCAGTACTCAAAATGGCTATACCAGCATTAATTTTCCAACTTCCTTCCTCCGCAGGCAACGCATATATTTCCGCTCCTTTTAAAGCAGGAGACTGGGTAATGATTTCACCGTTTAGAACCAAATGTGTGGTAAGGGCTAGTGAGCGTTGAAACCCAACAAGTGCTTGAGAAACGTCGTATAAGTCTATTGCATAATCGTCTGATGATGCACCTTTATAAGTTAAAGTAAACTGTACGTCAAAATTCTTCATATTGAATCACATATAAAGTGCTTGGTAATTTGAAAGAATAACGAGGGTGTAGAAAAACTTAGGTCTCTCTAACACAATCTCAAAAGTGGCATGATGTACGTAAATCTTTGAACACTTTTCACTGAAAACTCCTCAAAGATTTACGTAGAATTGCGCATTTGTTTATTTTTCGTTCAATTTCCAAAAATCGAAAAAGTGGTTTGGAGGTTTTTCTACAGCCTAACGTCCGAATTGACGGGCGCGGCGGGGAGTAAGTTGATCGGAGTAGTGTGCTGTCACCGCGTCCGTCGTCGAATAACTTGTTGGCGCATTACTGGGGG
>JAGUWT010000043.1 GCA_020062205.1 Thermodesulfovibrionales bacterium | reverse complement strand
GAAAGAAAGAACGATAAGAATGATTCCGAACAAGTCGGAATGACAAACAACTGTTTATGCTTATGGAGTTATAGTATCCACAGAAAAGTCTGAAGAACCAAATTTTTTTATGATTTCCTCTGGGGACTCTGTGGTTTATAAATGCATTTCAGGTATAGGTAAATGAAGATTATTTGTCCAATCTGCAAAAATAAAACCACATGGGAGGAAAATCCCTGGAGGCCCTTCTGTTCTGAAAGATGTAAACTCATTGACCTTGGCAAATGGATAACAGAAGAATATAAGCTTGCAGGTGAAAAGCCAAAGGAAAAAGAGCGCGCCCAGGAGGATTTGAACCCCCGACCTGCGGATTCGTAGTCCGACGCTCTATCCATCTGAGCTATGGGCGCATTTAAGATTTTCCTTATTTTTCAATTACTTTCTAAGTATCATAGAGTATCATAAAATATCATGAAGTGTCAAAACTGGTCGCATTTTGCTACCAGTTTGCTACCAGAATGCACCCAGGCCTTTTACTCCTGAAAAGATTTGATTACCTTTACCAGTATATTTGCAAGTCTCTTTTTATCTGTTTCCGAAAGGTCTTTTGTTTTGTAAAGTTCAATTAAAACATCTATAAAAACTGGATCCTCAAAAATCCACTTTTCTCCTTTTTTCTTTTCCACCAACCCTGTTTCTGTCATTAACTCCACTATCGGTACCCCAATAACATTCGCAATCTTTATAATCGTCTCTATGTTAAAACGTTTTCTCTTCCCCGTTTCTATTCTATATAAATCCATTACACTAATCCCTGCTTTTTTAGCCACCTCACGGCGCGTAAATCGCTTTTCATCTCTTTTTTTTCTTATGTATTCCCCAATTGTCATGGTATCTTTAATTATATACAGTTTTGTATATAAATCAATACAAAAATGTTACAAAAAAATCTATAAAAAGCAAACATGCAATAAATTTTGCAAATAAAATATCATATAAGTTGACAAACAATAACTAATCAGTTATATTCACTCATGTCAAAATTCAAGGGAAGAATATTAAGGGAAAGAAGGAAAAGACTTAAGCTCACCCAGAAGCAACTTGCTGAGAAGATTGAAAAATCGCTTATGACATTAATACGATACGAGAATGGCAGCAGAATCGCCGACTCAAATACGCTTATGCAGTTATCAAAGATACTCAAGTGCAACTGCAAAAATTTTTTTGAGTGAAGAATATCATAACAGTATATAAATAGTATCGAAATAGTTATTTTAAGGAGGGAATATGCAACAGTCAATCTCGATAAGAAAGGTCCTTATCAACAGCGACAGTAAAGTTACCATTCTCGCCGAGTTTTCCGCCAAGTCAAAAGATGCAAGGGATAACACCCTCAATTAAACATGAAGAAACCAAAGAAGAACAGAGCATAAGAAATTTAGGAACATTCGAGACAGCTAAAAAAGAATTAAGAGATATAGAGCAGATAGAAGGGCTTAAACCGGTAGAGAAGATTATTGAAAACGCCATTAAAAACTCACCGGAGGTTAAGAAAGCAAAATTAGAGGCTGAGATAATCAGGACAATTATCACAAAGCAGGTCAACTTATCTCACCAATAAGGTCAAGAATTTACAGGCAAGTTTAGGGATAAATGTAATCAGGGATTTAAGAGTTAATGTAGGAGCTTCAGAAAGTGAATCTGAAAATGCAACTGTGTGGACTCGCACAAGAAGGCTTAACTGGTCTTGTTCTTTCAGAAAAACAACATTTACTGTAAATCTATCTCCAACAGTTGAAAATTATTCTATAACCGCAAGCGGGAAAAGGACTTCCCATTCCATGTTGTTTGCTCCACCTGCAAATAAACACCGGTTAAAAATCTAAACCCTTGAGGAGTTCATTCTGTACTAAACACCGTCAGGATTCCGCATATGGGGAGTCTTTCGAAACGAAGTAAATAACAGTCAAATGAAGACCAGCGTTTGTTTCTTCTGTAAATAAATGAACTGAGACACTAATCCGGCTGATAGAATATGATTCATTTTGTAGTGCGCAGACTCCTCGCGGTCACTGGAAGTGAAATTTGATGAGTTTGGGATATCATGTTCACCTACGACTACGCAGAATCAAGAGGATTAATCTTTTATCAAATTCTTCATCTAAGACGCATATTGGATTCTTTTCGTTAGGTACGAAGTACATCTTCAAGTCCTCAGAAGTCAGAGGATTCAGCACCTGATGATTTACCGTTGAAAGTGAGAGTGAACTTCAGCGATTTTACTTCTTAGGTCATTTTATAGCTACTACGCCAATTCTCCAGTATTATTAAGTTCTATCCCATTTTCAATTGTCTCACATCATGACAAATAGTGACCCGGACATTGAAAGTGTTCAGTTGGGATGTTTCCAATTGCTAACTATCTGTGGTGTGTATCCTCACCTTGACCGAGTGTTCCTGACGGTCATCAACCAGGGAAATAGCCTTGTCGTATTGCTCAATGCCATCGACGGTCACACTCGTCTCGCCGCTGCCGGCGGACGTTTGCTGGACAGTGATATGATAGATAGTTTCCCGGTATCGGTAATGCACCTTGAACATCTCCCAATCCTCAGGGAGACACGGCTCGAAACACAGTTTGTCCACTTCAAGCCTCAGCCCCAGAAGTGATTCCACGATAAGCCGATACAGCCAGCCTGCTGATCCCGTGTACCACGTCCATCCACCGCGGCCGGTGTGCGGCGGGAACGCATATACGTCGGCTGCGACAACGTACGGTTCTACTTTGTAGGTTTCAATTTCCTCCGGAGATCTCCCATGGCTCACCGGGTTGATTATTGCCAGCAGTTCCCACGCGCGCCGGCTGTCGCCCAATGCAGCGAATGCCATCGCTGTCCAGATCGCCCCATGAGTGTACTGCCCGCCATTCTCCCTCACACCTGGGACGTATCCTTTTATATAGCCGGGATTCAAATTCGACTTGTCGAAGGGCGGGTCCAAGAGCTGGACCAGCGCATGGTCCCGGTGAACGAGGCGCTTATCCACAGCTTCCATTGCCATGCGCGAGCGTTCAGCATACCCGGCACCGGATAGAACAGACCAGCTTTGCGCAATGGAATCAATCTGGCATTCGGGATTACTCGCCGAACCGAGTGGCGAGCCATCATCGAAGTAAGCGCGGAGGTACCACTCACCATCCCAGCCATTCTGCTCGATATTCCGGCGCAGTTGGACCGCCTCCCTCTGGCAGCGTTCGACGAAGGGTAGGTCACCATGTATGCGTGCAATATCAGTGAACCGCATGAGCACTTCATAGAGGAAGAATCCCAACCATACACTTTCGCCTTTGCCGTGTTCGCCCACAACGTTCATGCCGTCGTTCCAATCACCCGAGCCGATGAGCGGCAGACCGTGTACGCCAAAGCTGATGCCTCTCAGGATAGCCCGCACACAGTGATCGTACAAACTGGTCGCTTGTTCAGACCGGCTGGGAAGATCGTAATACGAGTCCTCATCCGTATTTACCGGGCGGCCCTCGATGAAGTGGACAGGTTCATCCAACACCCCGGTGTCCCCGGTGTTCAGAACGTAACGGCACGTAGCCAACGGTAACCAGAGGAAATCGTCCGAACAGTGCGTACGCACGCCGCGCCCTGACGGATGATGCCACCAATGCTGGATATCTCCCTCCTGGAACTGACGGGCAGCACAGAGGAGGAGGTGCTCGCGCACGAGACGCGGCTCGGTGTGGATAAGCGCCATCACGTCCTGCAACTGATCGCGGAAACCGAAGGCGCCCGCCGACTGGTAGTATCCGCTGCGCGCCCAAAGGCGGCATGCCAGAGTTTGGTACAAGAGCCAGCCGTTGGTCAGGACATTGACGGACTGGTCGGGTGTTTCGACATTCACTGCGCCGAGCGTGTGATTCCAGTACTGCCAGACCGCTTCAAGCGCGCCGCGCGCGGCAGCAGATCCACGAAAGCGTCGCAGCAGGTTGCCGGCGTCATCGGCATCTCGCCCTACGCCGAGCCTGAAGATGATCTCACGCTCTTGTCCGTCGGCCAGCTCGAATGAGACCTGGATAGCGGCGCAGGGATCCAAAGCGGCTCCTACCTTCCCGGAAAGCCGCGACCGCGTCATCGCGGCCGGACTCCG
>JAGUWT010000279.1 GCA_020062205.1 Thermodesulfovibrionales bacterium | reverse complement strand
CAGAGTTAACAGAATTATTGAGAAAATATAGGGTAAAATTAGCCTATCTTTTTGGTTCACAGATGGATGCTGGTATGGCATTCCTGGTAGGGCAAAATGAGCATGTTGAAGAAGTCTCAGACCTGGATATAGGGATAGTTTTTGAGAAATTACCTAAGAATCTCTTTGAGGTTTATGGAGAGCTTTATGCTGACCTTTCAATAGTGTTCGAGCCCTTTAATGTTGATCTTGTATTTCTCCAGGAAACGGATAGTTTGTTTCAGTATGAGGCAATCACTGGAAAACTTATATTTTGTGAAGATGAAAATTTTCTCGACAATTATGAGGAGATGGTAATAAAGAGGGCTTCAGACTTGTTTTTTAAAAATGTTACATTTGAAAAAGATTTTTTAGAGGCTGTTAAGGATGGTTATATCGAGATTGCATATAAATAGGATAGAGAAAAATCTATCACTCATTCAGGAGTTCCTCACTGAATTGAAGAAGCTTTCATTATTGTCTGAAGATGAATTTCTATCGGATAAACGGAATCCAGCCGCTGCAGAGAGTTATCTAAGACGCTCACTTGAGACAGTTTTTGATATTGGCAGGCACATACTTGCAAAAAGTTATGGCTTTAAAGAACTGGAGTATGAGAAGATTGCCTTAGAACTTGGAGAAAAAGGAATAGTTGACAAGGAATATTCCAGAATCCTTATGAAAATGGCTGGGTATCGAAACAGGCTGGTGCATCTTTATCATGAAGTAACACCAAAAGAAATTTATGATATCCTTACAGGCCATCTTCCGGATATCGAAAGATTTATCTCCGAGACAGTCGGCTTTATAAGAGAATATAAAAAAACAGAAAATTAAAAGTCATAAATATCTCACCGGCAAAGCCCCCGCAGCGTATAAGATGGAAGAATAAATTTCCTTTCCGGATGGTATAATTGTGTAATGATTCGCAGAACCTGACAGGAGGTGATTAACGGAATGGACTTTTATACGATGATTTTTAAAAAGAGCGGTTCTTACTGGGTTGCACTTTGTCTTGAGAATGGATTGGTAGGACAGGGTAACACAAAAGATGAAGCAATGGAAAAAAATCAGGGAATCCATAGAATCTTTTGAAGAGGAATATGAAAAGGACCATGAGATCTACAATTCGCCGATTTCTATACATGAGTTGCACAAGTTCCTGAAAATGGAAGAAATATCTGTTTCTGAGGAATACGCACTAAGAGCTTGAACGACTTGAAGATTTGAAAAAGTTTTCTGCAGACGATTTTCTATCAGACTCCCATAAAATTGGAAGCGCTAAATACAGTTTTATTGTCGCGATTGAGGGCATGAGAGACCTCTTGCAATGGTTGAAGACCTTGTTGCTCTATGCGTGCACGCTCACAACAGATACCACTCATAGGTCTTCCTGATACCATCCTCAAGGCTTATCTTTGGCTCCCACCCGAGATTTCTGATTTTACTCACATCGAGTAATTTCTGCGGGGTACCATCTGGTTTAGATAAGTCATGTTTTATTTCGCCTGTAAAACCTACTATTTGTTTTATAAGTTCTGCGAGGTTCTTTATCTTGATGTCCTTTCCAGCCCCGATGTTCACGAATTCTCCAATATCCTTATAATCATACTTTTCCATCAAAAATACACAGGCATCTGCAAGATCATCCACAAACAGGAATTCCCTATAAGGCTCACCGCTTCCCCAGATCTCAACGAATGTTGGAAGTGACGAGTGATGAGTAACGAGTGAGGAGTTTTTTACATTAGTTGTTTTAATTCCAGATTTTGCGAGGAAATTAAGAATATCTGAATCCTTCAATGTATCAACATCATGTGTATTGAGCGGATATTTTTTCAAATCACTTCTTATAGATGCAAACTCTTTGTTTTCCAAGCACTTTCCGAGATGCATTTTCCGTATGAATGCAGGCAGGACGTGTGAGGTTTCAAAGTCAAAGTTGTCATTCGGTCCGTAAAGATTCGTGGGCATGACAGAGATGAAATTCGTGCCATACTGTTCATTGTAGTACCTGCAGAGTTTAATGGCAGCAATCTTTGCAATTGCATAGGGTTCGTTCGTTGGCTCAAGGGTGCCGGTTAAAAGGTATTCTTCTCTCATAGGTTGTGGGGCGAACTTTGGATATATACATGAAGAGCCAAGATTTAAGAGTTTCTTTACCCCATTCTTGTAAGCTGCATGAATGACATTGCCTGCTATCAGGATGTTGTCATAGATAAATTCTGCCTTATAGGTATTATTTGCTAAAATTCCCCCAACCTTTGCTGCAGCTAAAAAGACATACTCAGGTCGCTCCTTTTCAAAGAATGCCTCAACATCAGATTGTCTTTTTAGATCAAGTTCTTTACTGGTTCGGGTAATGAGATTTTTATAGCCAGCCGCCTGAAGTCTTCGCAGGATAGCAGAACCAACAAGGCCACGATGACCTGCGATATAGATCTTTGCATTTTTATCCATTATCCATGTCTCTGCTTGTTCGTTGTCCAGTCTATCCCTTTTTCAGAGAGTATCTTTTCCCCTTCGCCTGGTGGATTGACACCGATTGATTCCATATCTGCATCTACCATAATCTTTACCAACTCTTGAAAGGTAACTTTTGTCTCCCATCCAAGTTTTTTTCTTGCCTTTGAAGGGTCAGCAAGGAGAAAGGCAACTTCCGTAGGCCTGAAATAGCGTGGATCAATCTCTATTAAGATGTCTCCAACTTGAAGGTCTGAGGCTAAATCTGATTTTAAGGAACGAACAAAGCCTTTTTCATCGATACCACTGCCTCTCCACTCTATTTCAATCCCTGCATAGTGAAATGCATGCTCTAGAAATTCCCTTACTGAATGGCTTTCACCTGTACCTATGGCATAATCATCAGGCTTATCCTGTTGGAGTATGAGCCACTGGCAAACTACATACTCAGGCGCAAAGCCCCAGTCCCTTCTGGCATTGAGATTACCAAGATAGAGCTTTTTCTGTTTGCCAGCAACGATATGTGCGATCGCCCTGGTTATTTTTCTGGTTACAAATGTCTCTCCCCTTCTTGGTGATTCATGGTTGAAAAGGATTCCGTTACAGGCGAACAGGCTATACCCGTCCCTGTAATTTACTGCCATCCAGTAGGCATAGACCTTTGCCGCTGCATAGGGACTTCTTGGATGAAAAGTTGATTTTTCATTCTGTGGCGGCGGGGTTGAGCCAAACATTTCTGAGGAAGATGCCTGATAGAACTTTGTTTTAATTCCACTTCGCCTGACAGCATCGAGGAGCCTTGTTGTCCCTAACGCCGTTATGTCCCCTGTGTATTCAGGCATGTCAAAACTGACACGAACATGACTTTGAGCGCCAAGGTGGTATATTTCATCAGGCTGCACATTATAGATAAGATTTGCAAGCTGCCCAGAGTCTGATAAGTCCCCGTAGTGGAAAAACAGTCTTGCACTCGGGATGTGGGGGTCAATATAGAGGTGGTCTATCCTCCCTGTATTAAATGTGCTTGCCCGTCGGATAAGACCATGAACTTTATATCCTTTTGACAAGAGTAATTCTGCAAGATACGAACCATCCTGCCCTGTAATACCAGTAATAAGAGCCTGCTTCATTCGATATATCTCCTTTTTAAACTCTAAGTAACTATTGTTAACAACCAGGGTATAGTATTTTCGCTCATTCTCGCCCCGCACTATAACATAGT
>JAGUWT010000149.1 GCA_020062205.1 Thermodesulfovibrionales bacterium | reverse complement strand
ACAAGGAATTATGTGGGTTTTAAAAAATTTCAAGTCTCTCTCTGTGTTCTCTGTGGTTTTAAAATCGCTCAATTTAGGTTATAATTATTCCCTCAATGAAGAAAAAGGTTTCCATCATAGGCGCCGGGAATGTTGGTGCAACAATCGCACAGCTTGTTGTGCAATCAGGCATTGCTGATGTTGTTCTGTTTGATATCGTTGAAGGAATGCCTCAGGGTAAGGCCATTGACCTTGCAGAAGCCTGTCCTCTCTGGAATTCTTCATCTACCATTCATGGGACAAATACCTATTCTGACACAGCAAATTCTGATATTGTTGTTATCACTGCAGGTCTTACACGAAAATCAGGCATGTCCAGAGGCGACCTCCTCCACGCAAATGCTGACATAGTCAGGGGAGTATGCACTGAGATAGCAAAAATCTCTCCAAATGCTATCGTAATTGTTGTAACAAATCCGATGGATGTCATGGCACAACTTGCATGGAAGACCACTGAGTTTTCCTGCAAGCGTGTTATGGGTATGGGTGGTATCCTTGATGCCTCACGATTAAAAGCATTCCTCTCATGGGAACTGAACGTATCACCTGAAGATGTCGAAGCGCTTGTGCTCGGAGGACATGGTGATGACATGGTACCCCTTTCAAGGTTTACAGGCGTAAAAGGGATACCAATAACAGAACTCCTGCCTAAAAGGAAAATCGAGTCATTGATAGAGAGGACAAGAAATGGTGGAGCAGAAATCGTTGCTTTCCTGAAATCTGGAAGTGCATATTATGCCCCGGCAGCATCAACATTCCAGATGATTAAGTCAATCCTCTTTGACGAAAAGAGGATACTTCCCTGCGCTGCTTACCTGAATGGAGAATATGGGATAAAGGATATCTACATGGGTGTTCCTGTCATACTAGGGGAAGAAGGCGTTGAGAAAATTGTAGAAGTGAAACTCACCAAAGAGGAAAAAACACAATTCAGGAAATCCTGTGGATCTGTGAGAAAATTAATAAAGAAGCTATCAATATAAAATGATCGATTTATATAAGTGAAAAATCATTTTTAAAATTATTTGGTAATCCCCCTCAGTCCCCCTTTAGTAAAGGGGGATTAAGGGGGATTAAGGGGGATTTGGAGGAGGAATGGAGAGAACATTAGCAATAGTGAAACCTGATGGAGTGAACAAAAATCTTATCGGTGAGGTTATAAGGAGATTTGAACAGAAAGGACTCAGGATAGCAGCTTTGAAGATGCTCAATCTGTCCAAAGACGCGGCAAAGGGGTTTTATATTGTACATAAGGAAAGACCTTTTTATGAAAGTCTTACCATTTTTATGTCAGAGGGCCCGATTGTGGTGATGGTGGTCGAAGGCGAACACGCAATCCATAAAGTCAGAGAGATTATGGGAGCAACCAATCCCAAGGATGCTGCCCCTGGAACGATTAGGGCTGATTTCGCTTCAGACATTGAACATAATATCGTTCATGGCTCAGATTCAAAAGAATCTGCTGCGTATGAGATACCATTTTTCTTTTCATCCATAGAGATAATGTAATTTCAACACATTTTCTCCTTGACAGTATCATTGGTTTTTCATTATATATATCGTTGCAAATGAAATTCCCTTAAAAAGTAAAGATTCCCTATTTGGGGAATATCTTTTTGAAGAGTGCCTTATCTGGTTAGGGATTTTCTGGCATGGTATTTGATTCCTGATTTTCAGGATTTTTAGATTCCTTTATGAAAGGGGGTGAAAAAGAGTGAAGTTAACAACGCTCATACTGGTCTTAATCGTAACAGTTGCATTTGTTGGTAGTGCTATGGCATCTCCTCCGGGGAAAACAGTGGAATATGCTGGCGGAGATGCTGGTAAGGTTATATTTAATGGTGACACACACGGTGCAAAACAGGGCATGAAATGTAATGACTGCCATCCAAAGCCATTCGCCATGAAAAAGGGTGCTTACAAGATGACAAAGGAACAACATGGTAACACTGATGGCTGTGGAAAATGTCATGATGGTAAAGAACACAATGGTAAGGTTGTATTCTCTCAGTCAGACGAAAAAGACTGCGCAAAGTGTCACAAGAAGGCAGAAGGAGCAGCTCCTGCAGCTGCACCTGCTCCAGCACCGGAGAAGCCGGCTGAAGCACCAGCTCCAGCTCCAACAACACCTGTACCACCAAAATAGTAGGTTGGTATTGTAAAAGAATTTAAGTAATCTCAATATAAAAGGCCTGCGAAGTTACACAGGCCTTTTATATTTTTGTCAACCAGAAGTTATATTTTTTCTCTTTACCTTTTACTATATTAAAAAAGACAGATTGTAGCTTTTTTGTTATTTCACCGGGTTTCCCATTCCCGATTGTTCTTCCATCAATTTCTCTTATAGGGGTAACCTCTGCAGCCGTGCCAGTGAAGAACGCCTCGTTAGAGATATATAATTCATCTCGTGTAAACCTTTCTTCTCTTACCTTGATACCTTCGTTATTTGCCAACTCAATGATGCTGTTTCTTGTTATTCCTTCGAGTATCGATGTAAGAGGCGTTGTCTTCAATATGCCATTTCTTGCTATAAAAATGTTCTCACCGCTTCCTTCAGCCACATACCCCTCTGTATCAAGTAAAATGGCCTCATCATAACCACACGCAACCGCCTCTTTTTTTGCAAGCTGTGAATTTACATAATGTCCACAAACCTTAGCCCTTGTCATGTTTGCATTAACATGGTTCCTGATAAATGATGACGTTTTGACCCTGATACCTTCTTTCAGCCCTTTGTCGCCAAGATATGCTCCCCATGGCCATACTGCAATAGAAACATTAATAGGGTTCTCTTTTGTATAGAGTCCCATAGCACCGTATCCGATATAAACAATTGGCCTGATATAACATGCTTTAAGCTTATTTACTTTTACCGTTTTGATTATTGCGTCCTTAATCTCTTCCTTGGAATAGGGAATATTTATCAAAAATATATGTGCAGAGTTGAAAAGTCTGTCTATATGCTCATTGAGTCTGAATATTGCAGAACCTTTCTGCGTCTCATAGCATCTGATCCCTTCAAAGACACCGAGACCGTAGTGAAGGGTATGGGTCAAAATATGCACAGTCGCACTGTCCCAATCTATTAGCTTTCCATCCATCCATATCTTTTCTGTCTTCGCTATCATAAGTTTTTATTTATACCAGCAGACTATAGAGAATGTCAATCACATTTTCTCAGGGGTGCTTATACCCAGTATTTCAAGGCCTTCCCGAAGTACAATCCTGAGAGCTTCACAGAGTGCAAGCCTTGCCCTACTCTGTTCAATGTCATCACTAATGACCCGATATTTATTGTAGTAAGGATGAAATAGGCCCGACAGTTCCTGAAGATAGAATGTAATCCTGTGTGGTTCACAGGTATGCACAGCACCCTCAAAAATCATCGGATAGAGCAGGAGCTTCTTGATTATCCTGAGCTCCTCTGAAAGAGACAAAAGTCTGAAGTCCGCATCAAAAAGCCGTTCTGTATGCAGACCCTTTTCCTTTGCATGGTTAAATATACTGTTTATCCGTGCATTTGCATACTGCACATAGAATACCGGATTTTCTGATGACTGTGCCTTCGCAACCTCAATGTCAAACTCAAGATGACTATCAGACCGCCTTGTCAGGAATATAAATTTTGTTGTATCAGAACCAACCTCATCGATTACCTCTTTGAGTGTTACAAAATCACCTGTCCTTTTCGACATCTGGACAGGTTTCCCACCTCGAAGGAGAGTAACCATCTGGACAAGGATAACCTTGAGCTTTTTTTCAGGATAACCGAACGCCTCTATAACTGCTTTGAGTCTTGGTATATAACCGTGATGATCTGCACCCCAAATATCAATAAGTTCATCATATCTCTTTTGTACCTTCTTCCTGTGATATGCAA
Organism: Thermodesulfovibrionales bacterium; assembly: GCA_020062205.1. GTDB lineage: Bacteria > Nitrospirota > Thermodesulfovibrionia > Thermodesulfovibrionales > SM23-35 > VGWY01. The sequence continues at coordinate 1,893 of JAGUWT010000149.1, read as the reverse complement.
TGTCAGAACTAAAATAGGTATATTCGCCATCCTGTTTGATAATAACCCTATCCTTGTCATCGCCGAATGCTGTGGATTTGAACCAGGTAGCTCCCTCTTTTTCATATATCAATCCTTTTTCTCTGAGGCCCTCAATGGCTCTTTCCACCTCACCCGTTCGGTACATCTCCCGTTCACTCTGCCAGGTATCCAGGGTAATACCAAATTCTGATAAATCTCTTTTGATTTCTGACAGAATTGTCTCATACGAATAGTCAATAAAAAAATCTGAAACCTCATCAAATTCTGATGTAAGGTATTTTTCACCATTCTCTTCTCTTATTGCATGTGCTATCTCTTTGATATATTCACCTCGATAGCCTTCCTCTGGAAATGGATACGCTCTTCCGAGCAGTTGCTGGTAGCGGGCAAAAACAGAGAGGCCGAGGAGTTTTACCTGTTTTCCTGCATCGTTTATATAGTACTCACGCTCTACCTGATAACCTGCAGCCCTGAGCAGATTCGAAAGTGCTGCTCCAAGGGCTGCACCCCTTCCATGTCCGAGATGTAAGGGCCCTGTTGGATTTGCACTGATAAATTCAATCTGGACCTTTTCCCCCTGCCCGACATCCTCTCTTAAAAACCGTTCTTTCTCAATGATCAATTTCTTCATTTCTGCATACAAATATTCTTTCGAGAATGTAAAGTTAATAAATCCTGGACCTGCAATATCAATCTTCTCAAAAATAGTTTTGTCCTCTATTGAATTTACAAGTTCTTCTGCGATTTTTCTTGGAGGTTTTTTGAGTATCTTCGTAAGGGACATCGCTACCGTTGTTGACAGATCACCAAAAGATTCTCTCGGAGGCACTTCTATCTCAATAGCAGGAATAGCCTCAATGTCAAGGGATCTCAGTGAATCTTCAATTATCTTTCTAAGTTCTTTTTTCACATCTGAATTTAGGGTGGGCATTTAGCGCAGATGGAAGTAAAGAGTGATGTACTCAGGTATCTGTCACCTCTGTCAGGAAGGATAACCACGATAACACCTTCATTGAGTTCACTTGATTTCTTGAGAGCTGCATATAAAGCTGCACCACTTGACATCCCGGTAAAGATACCCTCTCTGGTAGCGAGTAGTCTCGTTGTATCGAATGCCTCTTCATCATTGACAATATATCGCTCATCAAGCAAGGAAGGATTAAATATCTTGGGCACTATAGATTCACTCATATTTTTGAGCCCTTGTATCCTGTGCCCGAGGATAGGCTCTACCCCCATTATTTTTATATCCTTGTTGAATTCTTTGACCCTCTTCCCTACTCCCATAAGCGTACCAGTTGTCCCCATACCAGATATAAAGTGTGTGATGGCCCCATTTGTTTGCTCTATGATTTCTTTTCCAGTTGTCTCATAATGTGCCAAAACATTACTCGGATTATCAAACTGGTTTGGCATAAAGTACATATTTGAGTCTTCTGAAAGTATCCTGTGGGCAAGCCTTATTGCACCATCGGTGCCTTCTTCAGAAGGACTTAATATCAATTCTGCACCAAAAGCCTCAAGGACTCGCCTCCGTTCAATACTGACACATGCTGGCATCGTGAGCTTAACCCTATACCGCTTTGCAGACCCAACCATCGCAAGTCCGATACCGGTATTCCCTGATGTAGCCTCAAGGATTATCTTATCCCGTGTAAGCCTGCCATCTCTCTCTGCGCTTTCGATCATATAGAGGGCTATCCTGTCTTTCACAGAGCCACCAGGATTATTCCCCTCAAGCTTCACATAGAGTTTGACTCGTGGATTGGGATTGATGTTCTCAATCAGCGCAAGTGGTGTGTTTCCTATGCATTGAAGAATACCCATTGCTTATTCACTTTTATTATAACCTAAATTGAGCGATTCTTTTTT
>JAGUWT010000201.1 GCA_020062205.1 Thermodesulfovibrionales bacterium | reverse complement strand
CATATTGATATTTAACATTTTCTCTGTGTTCTCTGTGGTTAAGTTTTGACAATACGTTAAAACATATAAGGAGGAAAATTATGAAGAAACTTGCGACATTCTTATTTTCTGTTTTCTTCGTTTGCTCACTTGCAGGTCTCACATTTGCAGAGGAACTTAGAATTGACGGTTCTACAACTGTCCTGCCCATTGCACAGAAGGCAGCCGAGGTATTCATGAAAAAGAACCCGTCGGTAAAGGTGTTCGTCTCAGGGAGCGGTTCCGGAACCGGCATCAAGGCGCTTATGGACGGGACAACCAACATTGCAACAAGCTCGCGCGAGGCAAAGGATAAGGAAGTGGCAACCGCAAAGGAAAAGAATGTAACCCTTACCAGCCATAAAGTTGCACTCGACGGAATTGTCCCGGTTGTCCATCCGTCCATGAAGATCAACGATATCACCATAGAGCAGTTACGGGATATTTATAACGGCAGGATCAAGAGATGGAAAGAATTCGGCGGGCCTGACAGACCCATATCTGTTGTTTCGAGAGACACAAGCTCCGGGACATACGAAGTATGGGAGGAAAAGATTCTGAAAGGCGATAAGGTAAGACCTGATGCACTTCTTGTCGCATCCAATGGGCAGGCTGTTCAGACTGTAGCACAGAATAAATATGCAATCGGATATATCGGAATCGGATATATTGAGAAATCGGTCAAGGTTCTTAATGTCGATGGAAAGACTGCTTCTGCAAACAGTGTACGCGATGGCTTTTGGCCTATCGCAAGACCGTTGTTTATGTATACGAATGGAAAACCATCTGGAGTAATCGCTACGTTCATCGATTTCATGCTCTCAAAAGAGGGACAGAAGATCGTAAATGAAGTAAAATACGTGAGCATAAAATAAGCTGCAACATTAGTAGAAGATATTTTTGAATCAAGTATTGTCATTCTGGCTTGTCCAGAATCTTTCCGGAAACAATACTTTAACCCTTTTGTTAAAAAGGACTGAAGAAGGATTCCCGACAAGCGGGAATGACAGAGAAAGAGTTTTCACCTTGAAATGGCAGACAAAGGAAAAAGCTGTTGAATTCGTTGTTAGCTCGATAGGGCTTGTATCGGTAATAGTTCTTTTATTGATAGGCTTCTTTCTTTTTAAAGAGGCATTTCAGATCTTTTACAAGGCAGGTGCTTTACAGGTCATTTTCGGCTCGGCATGGTACCCTACCTATGACCCTCCAAGTTTCGGTATGTGGCCGCTCATTATGGGCACGTTAGCCGTAACTCTGATTACTGCCATTATGGCTATACCGTTAGGGCTGGGAACTGCCGTTTACATAGCAGAGGTTGCTAATCATAGGGTTAAGGAATTCCTTAAGCCGCTCATAGAGATGCTGGCGAGTTTCCCGTCAGTTGTCCTCGCCTTTTTCGGAATGGTAGTGATTGCACCTATCCTTTCAAACTGGCTCTCCCCGATTCTTTCAGAAAAGCTGCCTGAACTTTTGAAGAGCACAAACATCCCGTTTATCTCGACAACCCTTGCCGATTTCTGTTATGACAAATTATTTATTGCATCAGGGTTGAACATATCCACAGCAGCCCTAATGCTCATGGTAAGGGCGATACCGGTTATTTCCAGCATTGCGGAGGATGCGCTGACTGCAGTCCCCCGAACCTATCGGGAGGCGTCGTACTCCCTTGGAGCGGATAAATGGGAAACAATCTGGAAAGTGGTTATACCGGCTTCTGTGTCCGGATTAAGTGTTGCAGTGATTCTCGGTATTGGGACGATCATCGGCGAGACCATGATTGTCCTGATGGTAGCAGGAGGTGCAGCCGTTGTTCCCCACTGGATATTTGATGCTGCCAGGCCAATGCCTGCGGCTATTGCTGCAGAGATGGCCGAGGCGCCTTACCAGAGCCTTCACTATCACGCCCTGTTTGGTGTAGGTGCGATCCTTTTTCTTATCACCTTTGTGTTGAGTCTCATCTCGGACTTCATATCGAAAAAATACAGGGCAGTAAGAATCGGGGAAAAAGTGTGATGCAGGACACGGAAAGCATCCATAAACCTTTTATGCTGGTCCGTAAAAAAAGGTTTAACCTTAAGCAGGGGTTCTTCCTCTCGCTTATCAGAATGTTAGGCTTTGCAGGGGCGATAACCCTTTTCGTCATCCTATTTTTTGTCGCATATAACGGCATCCATGTTTTGAGCTGGGAATTTATCACACAACCTCCTGTGGACGCCATGACAAAAGGCGGTATTTTCCCTGTGATCATCGGGACCGTAGCGTTGACCGTTTTCTGTATGATCATCATCATACCAATAGGCGTTACAACAGCCATTTTTTTGTCCGAATATGCAAAACCGGGATTAATACTGAATATGGTTATGATGTCTATATATACCCTTGCGGGTGTGCCGTCGGTTGTCTTTGGACTTTTCGGCCTCGCTGTTTTTGTTGTGGCATTCAATTTCGGCATGAGCCTGCTTGCAGGATCGCTGACGCTCGCCATTATGGTTCTGCCATATATCATTTCGACCTCGGAAGAGGCGATTAAGGCTGTCCCAAACAGCTTCAAAGAGGCGTCATTCGCATGTGGTGCTACGAAATGGCAGACGATCAGAAAGGTGGTTCTACCTACTGCAATGCCAGGAATCCTTACAGGCTCCATATTAGGTACAGCAAAGGTTTCAGGTGAAACTGCTCCCATAATGTTTACCGCTGCCGCCTTTTTTACTCCCGGAGTTCCACAATCGCTGTTTGAGCCTGTCATGGCCCTGCCTTACCATATTTACGTTCTCGCCACTGCAGGAACGCATATAGAGGAGACGAGACCAATACAATACGGAACTGCTTTAACATTGATTGTTTTAGTTTTGGGGATGAACCTTCTGGGAATCATTCTACGTTCACGGCAGAGAAAGAAGAAGGCATGGTAAACGATAAAAGCATATTTACAATAAACGATTTCAGCATTTACTATGGCAATTTCAAGGCCGTAAATAATATAAAGCTTCCTATCGAAGCCAATAAGATTACGGCGATCATAGGACCCTCTGGTTGTGGGAAAACCACTCTCCTGAGGTCTTTAAACAGGATGAATGACCTCATTACGACTTCGAGGGTTGAAGGTCAGGTACTCTTTCAGGGTGTGGATATTTATCATAAAGACACTGATGTGATCGAGTTGAGACGGAGGGTCGGCATGGTCTTCCAGAAGCCGAATCCCTTTCCAAGCTCAGTATATGAAAATGTTGCATACGGACCGAAGCTCAAGGGTATTAAAAAGAAAAGTCAGCTTGATGAAATTGTTGAAAACGCCCTCGTCAGAGCCGATTTGTGGAAAGAGGTGAGGGATAAGCTGAATGAGTCGGGTCTCAGTCTGTCCGGAGGTCAGATGCAAAGGCTCTGTATTGCAAGGTCACTTGCGCAGGAACCGGAAGTCATTCTGTTCGATGAACCAACCTCGGCATTAGATCCTATATCAACAGCTAATATAGAAAATTTACTCCAGCAATTACAGAAAACTGTTACGATCATCATTGTAACCCATAACATGCAGCAAGCAGCGAGAATTTCTGAATATACAGCATTTATGTACCTCGGGGAAATGATTGAGTTTGGAGAAACAGATACTATATTTGTGAATCCGCATAATAAACTTACAGAAGAATATATCACAGGGAGATTCGGATAATGACAATTTTTGATGATGAGTTAAAGGAACTGAGAGAGAGGATTTTGAAGCTCGGCAGTATGGTTGAGGATGCAATACGCGACTCTGTGAAGGCCCTTATAGAGCGTGACAGCGAACTTGCTCAAGAAGTTATTAAAAGGGATCATCTCATTAATGCACTCGACGTAAAAATCGATGAAGAGTGTGTAAGACTGATTGCTCTCAGGCAACCAATGGCAAGAGACCTCAGATTCATTACTACAGCAATGAAGATAACGACTGACCTTGAGCGAATGGGAGATCTTGCCGTCAACATCGCCGAGAGGACACTTGAACTAAATGAACAACCCCAGTTAAAACCTTTTGTAAACATCCCAAAGATGGCTGAAATCAGCCAGTCAATGGTAAAAGATGTCCTTGATGCCTATGTCACAGGATGCTCTCGTTTACCCTATGAAGTTATAAAGAGAGATGATGAAGTGGATGACCTCACAGTAAAGAACTTCGAGGAGCTCCTTTCCCTCATGATTCAGGATCCAAAGATCATCACTCTGGCGGTAAAGAGAACATATATTGCAAAATATCTTGAACGTATTGCAGACCACGCAACGAATATTGCAGAGATGGTTATTTACATGTGCAAGGGGAAGATCATTAGACATATGACACCTTCAGAGGATTCTTTAAAGTCTTAAAAGGAGATCTGGTTGGCGATATTTGACGAGGAGTTAAGAGCACTTAAAGAAAAGATATTAAAACTTGGCTCGCTGGTCGAAACCGCTATCCATATGTCTGTACAGTCACTCGTTGACAGAAACAGCGACCTTGCGCGTGAAATTATTAAAAAAGACCATCAACTCAATGCACTCGATGTTGAAATAGATGAAGAATGTATACGGCTGATAGCCCTCAGACAACCAAAGGCAAGAGACCTCAGGTTCATAACAATAGCAATGAAGATAACGACTGATCTTGAGCGAATGGGAGACTTAGCAGTCAACGTTGCTGAAAGAGCACTTGAATTAAACGATGAACCTCAATTGAAGCCATACATCGATATACCAAGGATGGCAGAAATAACAGAGGGCATGGTAAGAGATTCTCTTGATGCCCTTGTGAGAGAGTGCACAAACCTGCCCTATGAAGTCATCAAGAGGGATAATGAAGTAGATCAATTAACAGTGCAGGTATTTAACGAACTCCTCCTGTACATGATTCAAGATCCAGCTACTATATCCAGAGCTATGAGAATTACCTATGTTGCAAAATATCTCGAACGCATTGCAGACCATGCAACGAATATAGCTGAAATGGTCATTTATCTCTGCCAGGGGAAGATGATCAGGCATACGGAGATTCAAGGGAATGAATAGCATGATTTTTAAATCTTCAGAAGTAGGACTTTATCAGACAGTGTCTGTTAGTGTAGTGTCTCCAACAAATCTTTACATATGTGCAACTGCTGTCATTCCGACTTGTTCGGAATCTATCCCCTGTATAAGAAGGATTCCCGACAAGCGGGAATGACAACATTGTAAAGCTAATCCAGAGACACTACATTAGGGAGAGTTCTAACCTTAAATTAGTCTCCAAAACTGATGCCCAGCGACTTTGCTGTCTTAATGATATCACAATCCAGATGGACGGATTTCGTTTGGCCGATTGCGTTTTCAATAGGCACAGCATGGATGTCGGTTCCATGAAGTGCAACCATGGTCCTAAATCTTTTCTCCTCAATAAACCGAACTGCTGCCGTACCAAATCTCAATGAAAGGAGCCTATCAAAGGTGGTTGGTGCCCCTCCTCTTTGCAGATGACCTAAGACGATGTCCCTCGTCTCTTTTCCTGTCCTGCGTCTAATTTCTTCTGATACTTTTTTTCCGATTCCACCAAGCCGAACCTCCTCACCAGGCCTTTTCCCTTCCACTACGGTTATATCACCGCCTATTGGTTTAGCTCCCTCAGCTACAACAACAATGGCATAATCCTGACCAATAAGTGCAAGCTGTCTTATCTTGTTACAGACCTTCTCAATATCAAATGGGATTTCAGGTATGAGGATTACATCGGCTGAGCCTGAGATTCCTGAATGTAAAGCAATCCACCCAACAAATCTACCCATTACCTCGACAACCATGACCCTGTCATGAGATTT
>JAGUWT010000187.1 GCA_020062205.1 Thermodesulfovibrionales bacterium | reverse complement strand
TTTCTGCTACGGAGACAAAGTATATCCCTATGAGTTTAAGGGCATTGATAAACTCTTTGAGGATTTTTTTAATGATGTAAGGAGGGTCGGAAATGAAGATTAAGAATGTAAGATTGGATATTCAGAGTGAAGATGAATTTATAGCAGAGGCAAAAAGAGCCGTGAAAGCAGTTGCAAGCGGTAAGAATGTAAAGCCTCAATCCGTTATCTCTTTTGAATCTCTTAAGACAATGAGGAAATTCATAACAGATGAACGGCTGAGGATATTGAAGGCAATAAAGAAGAACAAACCGGAATCCATCTATGAGCTTGCACAACTGTTAAAGAGAGACACCAAAAACGTATCTGATGATGTCCATTACCTGTCAGAGCTTGGATTGATAGAGATTAAAAAGACCAAAGACGGCAGACAAAAGACAAAACCGGTTGTTGAGTATGAAAAGATACTGGTTGAGATAATAGTGTAGTTATTTCTTTGTTTATAGTTAACCTCCTGATAAAGATATTCATCAGCAATATGCTATTATCCATAATCCACGGGATGGACATCTGACTAAAGAGGTCAACACAGAGCAAGCTAAAAAGCTTGATAACATTCTTGGATTAGTAGAGCAATCTGGTAACTTTCCGGACTCTGTTAGAAGATTGTTAGAAGATGAGGTAAAAATGAGTCAGATGGTTTCATTATTTCCTTGCCACATAAGCCTTTGGAGGCTGTTGCTAATGCATAATGGACTGAAATCAATAAAAAAGGCTTGCATCGTCTGCAAACCCTTACCAGTCTTGGTGGCGGGGAGTGGATTTGAACCACTGACCTTCGGGTTATGAGCCCGACGAGCTACCAGGCTGCTCCACCCCGCGATATTTGTTCTCTTAAAATAACGTATAAACGTTTTTTTGTCAAATCACGTCGTACGTGTTAAGATATAAAATATTTTAAAAAATCTTCTTTTCCAATATGGCATTATTAAGGCAATTAAGATGGCAGGACCTGGTAGATATCATTTTGATGTCACTGATATTCTACCGTCTTTTGCTTATTATAAAAGGCACAAAGGCAGTACAGATGCTTATTGGTCTTGGTGTCCTGCTCTTTGCTTCCCTCCTCTCAGGGTATCTTGAACTGTATACCGTTGACTGGGTGATACAGAGTTTCTGGGCCCAGATCGTTATTGCGATTATCATCCTCTTCCAGCCTGAGATACGAAGGGCACTTGCCCAGATGGGAGAAACGCAGTTTCTTCAGACACTGACCTCTGCTGCGGAACTCAAATCCCTCGAAGAAATTATCCGTGCAACTGTTTCACTTGCCAACAGGAAGATAGGTGCGCTTATCGTGATAGAGCGAGATACAAGCCTCAAGGATTTTGTCGAAGTCGGTACGCCCCTCGATGCCAAGGTTTCGAAAGAACTGCTGATGAGCATATTTCACCCAACCTCACCCATACATGATGGTGCAGTCGTGATAAAGGGGAACAGGATTATTGCTGCCGGGTGTTTTTTACCGATAACCCTCAGTTCTGATATTAGCAGGTCATTAGGCACAAGACACCGTGCCGGTATTGGTTTGACAGAAGAGACAGATGCTGTAGCAATCATCGTATCAGAGGAGACAGGGTCGATATCAATGGGGATGGATGGAAAGCTTGAAACACCCTTCGATATGGGAACCCTCAGGAATGTCCTTACGGATTTATTTACAACAAAGAAGGTAAAGAAATGAAAAAACTCTTCACCGCGAACATCGGTCTTAAGATAGCAGCTATTTTACTATCGGTTATATTATGGTTTTACGTAACTACTTCTGGACAATCAGAGATTTCTCTGGATGTGCCACTGGAGTTCAAGAACATACCCCAAGGACTTGAGATAGTTCAAAGTAGTGCAAAGGTGGTGAGTCTTAATTTACAAGGTCAGGAGAGGCTCATCAAGAATATTAAGCTCTCAGAAGTAAGGGTCTCTGTTGACCTCAGCAAGGCGAAAAAAGGTGAGGGTACTTACCCCATAAACAGGGAAACGATAAAACTGCCTCAAGCGGCTTCTGTGAAAAATGTAACCCCTTCTTCAATTAAGGTAATAACAGATGCGACAGTAACAAAGACGGTAAAGGTAATGCCTGTTATTGTGGGAACCCCGCGAAAGGGTTTTTCCATAAAATCTCTTGAAATAGAGCCTGAAATTGTCGTGATTGAGGGTATCATGACTGAGGTAAGGAAGGTAAATATCCTGACGACAGAACCTATTGACGTCACAGATATTCAAGAGACCTTCACACAGGATTTCAGGCTTGATATATCTGATATTAACATAAGGACAAAGACAAAGAATATAAAGGTTACGGTTGTGATTACAGGGAGGAGGAAATGAGACTCTTCGGAACAGATGGTATACGGGGCACAGTAAACAGACATCCTATGACGCCTGAAACTGTTTTAAAAATAGGGATGGCTGCTGCACAGGTTCTCAGTAAGCAACACGGGAGTGGGAGGCATATGATCCTGATAGGCAAAGACACAAGATTATCGGGTTATATGATAGAAAGTGCACTTACCTCAGGGATATGCTCAATGGGCATGAATGTTACATTGGTCGGTCCATTGCCTACGCCAGGGATTGCCTTTCTCACAAGAACATTACGGTCAGATGCAGGGATCGTAATATCAGCATCACACAACCCTTTTGATGATAATGGTATCAAGTTTTTCTCTTCCGAGGGGTTTAAACTGCCTGATGAAGTCGAAAAAAGGATCGAGGAACTTGTCCTTGAGGATGGATTATCGCGGATCAGGCCAAAAGGGTCAGGAATAGGGAAGGCGCACCGACTGGATGATGCAACAGGCCGTTATATCGAATATATCAAATCTACACTCCCAAAGGGTATGACCTTTGAAGGGATAAAGATTGTCATTGACTCTGCAAATGGTGCTGCATATAAGACAACACCGTGGTTATTGCGTGAATTAGGGGCAGAGGTCGTCTCAATCAATGACAGGCCTGATGGGAAGAATATCAATGTTGACTGTGGTTCATTGCATGTTGAAGGATTGCAGAAGGCAGTGAAACTCCATGATGCAGATGTTGGCATTGCACATGACGGTGATGCTGACAGGGTAATCCTCTGCGATGAAAAAGGGAGAATGGTGAACGGGGATCAGATTATGGGCATGTGGGCAGTTGAAATGAAAAAGGAGGGATTGCTCAAGAGGGATACCGTTGTCACAACGGTCATGAGTAATCTTGGCCTTGAGAAGTATCTTGAAAAGCAGGGGATTAAACTTATTAGAACACGGGTAGGGGACAAATTTGTTGTAGAAAAGATGGTAGAGGGTGGATATAACCTTGGAGGGGAACAGTCCGGACACATTGTCTTTCTCGATCACAATACAACAGGCGACGGGCCTATCACCGCTGTCCAGATCCTGCGTCTCATGAAAAAAAGGGATTCTGCTTTATCAAAACTTGCATCCGAGATAAAACTCTATCCACAGATTTTGATGAATATTGAGGTTGAACAAAGGCATGACATGAAGACAATTCCTGAGATAGAAGAGGCTATAAAGACAGCAGAAGAGATACTTGATGGAAAAGGGAGGGTGCTTGTCAGGCCGTCAGGAACAGAGCCGAAGATCAGGGTAATGATTGAGGGTGAAGACCATGAACTCATAAAGAAACTCGGTGAAGATATTTCGGAGGTTATCCGAGAAAAAATGACCTGATGCCATTCTTTATCTCTTTTCTTTCAGGTGTAGTCCTTTTCTATTCATTTCAATATTTCCCGTTTTCTACCACATTAATCATTTTACTGTCATCTGTATATCTGTCTGTTCAGAGAAGATTTATCACTATCCTTATCGTTCTTTTAGGAATAGCCTTTGCATTTTTTAGATATGAGATAGGAAAGGATATGTCTCATATATGGGGCAAAGAAGCATTGGTAAGAGGCGTCGTTGAATCGTATCCAATGGATACCGAACGTGGTATTTT
>JAGUWT010000150.1 GCA_020062205.1 Thermodesulfovibrionales bacterium | reverse complement strand
TTTCCACATGGACATTTTTCACCATTTGCATCTATTGTCATATGACCAAGCTCTGCAGAGACACTGAGTAACTTTTTATTATGTATTATTCCGCCACCTATGCCAGTGCCAAGGGTAAAAAGGACAAAGTTTGAGAATTCCTTTCCGGCACCAACCCATCTTTCTCCAATTGCAGCAGTATTTGCGTCGTTTTCAATACATACAGGCACATCGAATCTCTCTCTTATTACATCCACGATGTGAACTCCTTCGATAATGGGTAGATTCGGTGAAATAAGTAGTTTACCACCTTCCCTGTCAACAAGTCCTGCGATGCCAAGACCGATTCCTCTTACTTCGTCTGAAATAAGGGTACCTGATGCCTTAAGGATTGAGTCAAGGATCTCTCTTGATGTTGGTTCCTTTATCTTTCTGATAATCTCACCTTCACTGGAGACCAACCCAATCCTCAGGTTTGTACCGCCTAAATCAATACCTATTGCATACTTTTTTTGCATATTTTCTCTTATCGGGATCGAGTCGTTTCGACTTCCCTGTAAACCTCTATTGCTATTTCAGGGCACATCTGTGCACAAATGGCGCAGCCTGTGCATTTATCTATATCTTCCGCATGTGCAGTAAAAAAACCCTTTTTGTTGAATCTGTTCTCGATAACTATAATACCGAGAGGGCAGGCATCTACACAATAGGCACAGCCCTTACACAGCTCCTTATCAATGACAATCATCCCTTTCATTGGGTACCCCCGAGTAATTCCTGTGCATGTCTGAGAGACACATCCGTTATTTTACCACTCAGCATCCGTGCTATTTCATCAATTCGGTCCCTGCCAGAAAGCTCTTTCACCTTTACATATACCCTTTCACCCCGCTGCCCCTTGTCTATCTTCAGATGGTAATCTGCAAGCGAGGCTATCTGAGGGAGATGAGTTGTGCAGAGTACCTGATGTAATTTTGCAACCTTTTTGAGCTTCTTACCAACATGTTCTCCTGTCTTCCCTCCAATGCCTGCATCAACCTCATCAAATATCAGACTGGGTATATTGTCAACATCTGCAAGGACCACTTTCATGGCAAGCATAATTCTTGAAAGCTCGCCTCCAGAGGCAACTTTTGCAAGAGGCTTTGGAGGTTCTCCAGGGTTTGCGGAAAACAGAAATTCTACCTTGTCCAAGCCATGTGAAGTGATGACTTCATGTCTTATATCTATCTTGAAATCTGCATTACTGAACGCAAGTTCTTTGAGTTCATTGTTAACAAGTGCCTCTATTGCTTTAGCTACCCTTTTTCTTTTCTCAGACAAGAAACGAGCGGCGTTGAGGAGTTTATCTTCCTTTCCCTTCAGTTCCACATCTATTGATTCCAGCCTTTCGTCTACATGTTCAAGTCTCTTTCTTTCTTCTTCAGCTTCATCTCTGTATCTGATAATGTTTTCGATACCCTCACCGTATTTCTTTTCGAGTCGTTTTATGAATTCAAGCCTTTCTTCGATACTATCAAGCCTTTTAGGATCAATATCATATTTATCTTTATATCGTCTGAGGGCTATGGCTGTATCCTCAATGAGCGGAATAGCTGACTCAAGCATGTTGAGGGTTTCAGAAATACTATTGTCTATGGATGACATCTCTTTCAATTTTGCCCTCACAGACGAAAGTCTTTCAATACATGAACCCTCTGCGCCATAAAGCGATAGATAGGTTGTTTCTGCAAGCTCATTTAATTTGCTCAGGTTTGATAAAATTGTCCTTTCTTCAATCATCGCCTCTTTCTCGCCAGGCTTTAAACAGGCAGCATCTATTTCATTCATCTGGAACCTCAGCAGATCAAGCCTTTGTGCCCGCTCTTTCATCCTTTGTTTTAACTCTGTGATTTCCTCATTCAATGCCTGCACTTCTCTGTAAAGAGCCTCAACTGTTTCCCTCTCATCACGAAGTTTACCGTATGAATCAAGAAGGAGCATGTGCTTATCAACAGACATGAGGCTCTGATGTTCATGCTGTCCGTGTATATCAACAAGGGATTTGCCCATCTCTGCAAGGCTCTGCAGGCTTACCATGGTGTCATTGATATACGCCCTACCCCTGCCTGTTGCAGAAATCGTTCTCCTCAGAATAAGTCCCTCCGATATGTCAATGCCAATATCAGGGAGTTCATTATCTCCCTCTCTCTCAAAAAATGCCTGAACACTTGCTTCCTTTTCTCCTGACCTGATCACATCTGATTGTGCCCTGCTGCCGAGGGCAAGACTGAGAGCATCTACTATGATGGATTTTCCGGCACCTGTCTCTCCAGTGAGTACATTCAGACCATTTTCAAATCTGACTGTCAGGTCGTCAATAATAGCAAAATTCTTGATTCTGAGTTCCTTTAGCATTCATCTTTGGATAGAACAGACAGTACATAATTTACACAGAATAGGCAAGACATAGTTAATATCTTATGCTGAACCCTTCCTGATCACCTATGAATGTTTCCCAGGTCACTTCTATATTGGAAACTCTCGCACCAGGTGGGCCTGTATAACATCCCTTAATAACTTTTTCAATAAGTCCCTTTTCTCCTTCAAGGAGGACCTCAACCCTGCCGTCTCTGAGATTTTTCACCCAGCCCTTCAGTCCAAGGCTGTGTGCAAGGTCTCTGGTAAATCCCCTGTAAAATACCCCCTGCACCCTGCCTTCTATATATAAATGAGCCCTTGCCTTATCCATAACTAAAAATTATAGCATATTTTCATTACGCTATTCTCCAAGATACGCCTTTCTGACCTTTTCATTGTTCAGGAGATCATTACCTTTACCCTCAAGTGCTATCATTCCATTTTCGAGCACATAACCTCTATTGGATAACTTGAGTGCAGCACGGGCATTTTGTTCAACAAGGAGCACGGTAACACCCTCTTTGTTTATTTCTTTTATTGTCTTGAATATCTTACTTGCAATAATTGGGGCAAGGCCGAGAGAGGGTTCGTCAAGGAGCAGAAGTTTTGGGTTGGACATGAGTGCCCTGCCTATTGCGAGCATCTGCTGTTCCCCGCCGCTCAATGTTCCACCAAATTGTTTGTGCCTCTCCTTTAAAACAGGAAATAATTCAAAAACCTTTTCTAACTGCATTTTCAGTTGTGTGTTTTTCTGTGTCTGTTTTTTAAGAACTGAAAACTGAGAACTTACAACTGAATATGCGCCCATCTCGAGATTCTCTCTGACGGTCAGCTTTGGAAAAATCCTTCTCCCTTCTGGAACCTGACTGATACCCATCTCAACAATCCTGTGTGGTGGGATCCCTTTAATACTCTTCCCTTCAAATACAATATCGCCTGAAAGAGGGTTCCGTATACCTGATATCGTCATGAGGGTTGTTGATTTTCCTGCCCCATTACTTCCAATAAGACAGACAATCTCTCCCTGCTGTATTTCTAAATCAACACCCCTTAAAGCCTCAATGGGGCCATAAAATGTATGGACATTCTCAAGCTTAAGCATCACGCCATTATGTGCCAAGATAATTCTTTTTTATTCACCTAAGTGGAATAAAGCTTTTCTGAAACTGAAAAAACCCGCTTTTGCTCAGGAAGTATTTGCTTCTGCGACTCTTCCTGAATCTTTTTTAACTCTTCTTGTGAGTGTACTTTTTTATCTTTTGGCATAGGAGTAATACCGCAACATTATTTTCATGTTTTGTTTTTATATGAAATCGAATAGATAATCAGTTGGATTCTCTTTTGGCCATCCTGAGA
>JAGUWT010000257.1 GCA_020062205.1 Thermodesulfovibrionales bacterium | reverse complement strand
TGAAGCCCATGTTTTTTTGCAACATCCCTTAAAACATTTACTATAGCTTTATTTGAATTAATAGCCTCAGAGCCTCCTCTGAGGAGAACAGCATTCCCTGCCTTAAGACACAAGCCCGCAGCATCTGCTGTAACATTCGGCCTTGATTCATAGATAATTCCAATGACACCTATTGGTACACGCATCTTGCCAACAGTCATGCCATTCGGTCTCTGCCACATCTTTGTTATCTCACCAACAGGGTCAGGCAGACCAGCGACCTCAATAAGCCCCTGTGACATTTCGTTTATGCGTTTGTCATTCAAGGTAAGCCTGTCTATCAATGCCTTTGAAATGCCCTTTTCCTCAGCAAATTTTATATCTTTTTTGTTCTCTGAGATAAGCTCTTTTGCCCTGTTTTTCAGCGCCTCTGCCATTTTGAGAAGCACAAGATTCTTCTGTTTTGAAGATGCTTTTGCCAGTGCCCTCGCCCCCTCCTTTGTATCCATTGCCTTATTAAGAACATACGCCTTTATGTCCATACCATACCTCCCTGACATAATTTTGATAAATATACCACAGAATGCTTGACAAGGGATATACTGGTTGATAGAATTCTACCTCCTTTTTCCCTACTCTTGCCTGAATGTCTTTTTTCGTGTATAGTTTTATTGAAATAATTACTAAGATTGTCTTATTGACTCGGTGATTATAAGATTATCCCAAAGAGCTTTGCCCAAAAATTTGTTTACATTGCTGGGTTGAGAAATTTTCTTGCCCATGACTATGAGGTAGACACTGCTGCCGATTTGAAAAGGTTTTTAAATACAGGATTAAATGATATTAGAAGGTTTATAAATTTTATAGAAAAGCTATGATTGGTAAAATGGAAAAAATAACGAGAATACTTAAAAGAAATCCATTGGTTGAATTTGCCTATCTCTTCGGTTCAAGGGCAAAGGGCACGTTGGGCAAAAGGAGCGACTGGGATATAGCAATCTATTTCAAGAAAGACCCTCAGAAACTTCCGCAGTGGTCTATATTTTATCTTGAGGCAGAATTGTCAAGGAAAATTGGTGAAGAAGTTCAAATTGTTGCCTTGAACAGCCTTGATTCCCCTGTATTTTTATTTCAGATAATAAATGACGGATTACTGCTCGTTGATAATAATCCCCAAAGGAGAGTTTTATATGAAGCACGAGCACTAACAAAATATCATGACTGGCATTATTTTCTCAGGAGGCACATGGCTTATAGATACGGGTAACAAAAAGCTAAAAAGAACCAGGGGGAAAACTATATTAGTCAAGCAAAATTTTTATTCTCTCTACGAGTTATTGATCAATCAGGCCGCTCTAAGAAGCCTTCTTAAAAGACTATTAAATATCAAACCTTCAAAATTTCATTTAACAACGGTGATTCCAGCAATGGCAGATAACATTTAGATATAAACTATCATCACAGGGAATTACGCTTCTGACAGAAAAGGTTGCCGTCCATGGCAACCAAAATACGATAAAAATGATAAAATAGTAACAGGTTCTAATCCATTAGCCGAGTTCCACGGGCTTGCCCGTGGGTATCTAAATAATTGAAGATGTTGTTTTATCAACATTTTTGGAGATAGCAAGTTGAAAATTGAAGGAATCACCTGGTTTGATGATATTATTGAAAAACTTGTCAAAAAACATAATGTCCAGCAAAATGAAGTCAGAGAGGTTTTATCTAACAAATCTCATTTTAGGTTTGTTGAGAAAGGACATCGTACGGGTGAAAATGTTTATGCAGCAATGGGGAAGACAGATAGTGGCCGTTACCTCATAGTGTTCTTTGTTTATAAAATCGATAAACATGCCTTAATTTTATCGGCACGAGATATGACAAAAGCTGAAAGGAGACTATATGAAAAAACATAAAAGTTCAGTGTCCCATGCAACATCTTACAAGAAAATTGGCGAGTTCTGGGATACTCATGACATATCAGATTTTTGGGATAAGACAAAAGAAGCATCATTTGAAGTAAATATTGAGTCTGAGGTTACTTATTATGCAGTAGACAGGATGCTCTCAGAGAAAATCCAGGCTATTGCACAAAAAAGAGGTGTTACCCCTGATACTCTGATTAATCTTTGGGTTCAGGAAAAACTTCAAGAACAAAAAGCATAGAAAATTATGGGAAAAGATATCCTTAAGAAAAGTTTAAGACATCCCTAAAGCCTTCCTATGCCACAGATTAAGATCCTTTCACCTGATTTAAGGAACAAGATCGCTGCAGGAGAGGTTATTGAAAGACCTGCCTCTGTTGTGAAGGAACTGATAGAGAATTCGATTGATGCAGGGACTAATGATATAAAGATAGATATTCTCTACGGCGGCAAGCGACTCATCAGGGTATCGGACAATGGTATCGGCATGGATAAAGAAGACGCCATCCTCTGCTTTGAAAGACATGCAACCAGTAAACTTTCGAGCGAAAAAGATCTCTTCAATATAAGGACTATGGGATTCAGAGGTGAGGCCCTTCCATCCATTGCATCTGTTTCAAAAGTCAGGCTCATTACAGGTATAAAAGATTCATCTTCGGGAATATCTGTTGAAATACATGGTGGTGAGGTAAAAGAGATAAGGGATTCTCCTTCTATCGGCACATCCATTGAGGTTAGGGATTTATTCTTCAATACCCCGGCAAGAAAAAAGTTTCTTAAATCAAACAGTACAGAGATTTTTCATATTATAGACACGGTTACAAAGGAAGCCCTTTCTCATCCCGGAATAGGTTTTAGGCTCACATCTGACAACCAGGAAATTATGAACCTTCCTTTGGCCTCAGGTATCAAAGAAAGGATAATGCAGATTTATGGAGATGAATTTGTTGATAGGCTAATAGAGGTTTATAATCCCCCCTTACCCCCCTTTGTTAAAGGGGGGCGATGGGGGGATTATAAAGGGGAAATTCTGCAATTAACAGCATTTGTTTCAAATACCCAAAATTTCAGGAACAGCAAGACCCATCAGTTCATCTTTATAAACAGACGTCCAATAAAGGACAATTCAATCTCTCATGCAGTATATAAGGCATACGAAGGCACACTTCCTCATGATAAACATCCTATCTTCTTTTTCTTCCTTGATATTGACCCGAAGAAGGTGGATTTTAATGTCCACCCTACAAAACGAGAGGTCAGGTTTGAGGATAAAGAATCAATATATCATTTTGTAAATAACACCGTCAGAGAAGCTGTAAAAGGAGAGCGGGCTGAATATGTAAAACAATTTACAGAGATACCTGCAATTGATTATTCTAAACCATCTTTGGGCATTTATTCATCCCCTTACTCCTTACCCCTTACCCCTCAGGAGCCTATGGTGTCTGAAAACCTCGAGATAACATACAAAGTATCATTACCATTCATATACCTTGGCGACACATTCATTGCTGTTTCAGGTAAAGGTGGACTTACCCTTATAGATCACCATGCTGCCCATGAGAGAATTCTTTATGAAAGGTTTTTAAAAGGAATCAATCTTAACTCTCACCAGTTATTATTCCCAAGGCAGGTAAAGCTGTCACATAAGGAATACAGGGTTATCCTTGAGAATATCCAGATACTGAGGGATTTCGGAATTGAGGTAGATGATTTTGGACATGAGACTGTTATTGTGCGTTCACTCCCTGATTCTTTAAAAGAGGCAGTTGTCAGAGGTATCCTCTCAGATGTTGCATCATGTATTATCGAAGGGGTTGCCCCAGATAAATCCTTGAAAGAGGCCATTGCTGCAAGGATTGCATGCCATAGCTCGGTACGCGGTAAGGAAATCCTGAATCAGGAGGAACTCTTAAATCTTATCGCCGACCTTGACAAAACAGAGCATCCTGACCAATGCCCCCATGGAAGACCAACAAGGATTTTTATCTCTCTTGACGATTTGAAGAAGATGTTCAAGAGGAAATAGAGAATGGACGAGAGATTTTATCCAAATATATTGTAATCGTAAATATCATTATGATGACCTACAAAACGAAATTCAACTGCATTTTTCCCCGTAAATTTGAACACGATTCTGTAATGGATGTCTATTCTGAAACTCCAGACATCGTGTCCTTTGGGATGAAGTTTTTCAGTCCTTAGGATGGAGTTAAAAGGATTTTCTTTAAATAACTTTGTTTTTTCATCTGCCTTAACCTGGATCTTCTGAGGAAGCTTGAGAAAAAGCTCATCAAAAGTAGCAGTGGTATAAATTTCTATCATGCTTTTTCAATAATTTCCAAAAGAGAGCTTCTTTTTGTTATACGGCCTGCCTTATGGTCTGCCTCTGATTTTCTTAAAGATTCCAGAAATTCTTTCTTATAAAGCCCTACAGCATCACAAAATGCCTCATAGTTTTCTCTTGTAATCTCAAATCTAACCTTGTCCCTGCTTATTTTTTTTAATTCAGCCGACAGTGTTTTCTGCATTTTTCACCTCCAGTTCTATTATACAAAAAATAGGTAGTAGGCACATGCCAAAAGACTGGTCGGTCCTCTTACCTCCGCTACTATCGTGTAAGCATAACAGTGTCTACATAAAGTGGCCCCCTGTATTCGAAGGGGAGGTAGAAATGCAGGCCAAACTCTCTCCACGGACCTGGCCACGGCATCTCACGTAGGTCCCATGAAATTGAATGCCAACTGCCAGGGATTAGTTCTACATAGTCGCTCTCATAAGATCTCCACCTATCCCATACGATTATCTTGACGGTGCTACAGGCTTGGTGAGTGCAGGTTTCCGCCCCGTGTAGCACAAACACATAAGCTGTGATATTTGACCCTTGGGCATTCTTACGAACGGTGACATAAGCGTTGTTATTTTTTATCCTGGAAGGAACGAACTTAACGGAGACACAGAGATTTAAGAGCTAAATTTAAAACTTTAAAATTTATTCTTATCTTTCTCTGTGTCCTCTGTGTTCTCTGTGGCTAAATCAAGCCGTTTGTGCTTCTTCAGCCTGCTCTGGAAGTAATGCTTGAATTTCCCTTTTCACAAATGTATTTCTGTATCTCGACATGCCTGTGCCCGCAGGGATCATTCTTCCCATAATAACATTCTCTTTCAGCCCCATAAGTTCATCTACAGCACCATTAATAGCTCCCTCTGTAAGAACCCTCGTCGTCTCCTGGAAAGAGGCTGCGGATATAAAACTGTCTGTTGAGAGTGATGCCTTTGTAATACCAAGCAAAAGCGGTTTACCCTGAGCTGGCTTGCCTCCCTTTGCTTTTACCTTGATATTCTCCTCTTGAAATATTATTCTGTCTACCTGTTCACCTATGAGAAAGGTTGTGTCTGCAGGGTCTTCTATCCTTACCTTTTTCATCATCTGCCTGACAATAACCTCTATGTGTTTGTCATTAATTGAAACACCCTGTAGCCTGTATACCTTCTGGACTTCGTCAACGAGGTACCTCTGGAGTTCTTTTGGACCGAGGATATCAAGTATATTGTGAGGGTTTACAGCGCCATCCATGAGTGGTTCTCCTGCCCGTAGCCAGTCTCCTTCATGCACGCTTACGTGTTTGCCTTTTGGTATAAGATACTCCCTCGTCTCATCTCCACCTTTCACGAGCACAACCCTCATTCCCTTATGAGCGCCTCTGAATTCTACCATTCCATCTATTTCTGTGACTATTGCCTGTTCCTTAGGCCGTCTTGCCTCGAAGAGCTCTGCTACTCTGGGAAGACCGCCGGTAATATCCTTTGTCTTTGTTGTTTCCCTCGGTATTTTTGCGAGTACATCACCAGGGAATACGATATCGCTCTTATCAACAAGGATGTGCGCGCCTGATGGCAAAATATACCGTGCGAGATTATTCGTTCCAGTGATCTTAAGCGTCACCTTTCCGTGTTCATCTTTAATAGAAATCCTTGGCCTCAAATTCGCAGGATAATCAATAATTACCTTATGAGAAAGACCTGTTGTTTCATCAACCTCTTCCTTGACCGTTACTCCCTCAATGATGTCACCAAGGGCCACCTTGCCACCAAGCTCGGTGAGTATTGGAATAGAATATGGATCCCACTCGACAAGTCTTTGACCTATTTCAACCCTTTGTCCATTCTTCACCAGCAGTTTTGCACCATAAACAACAGAGTACTTCTCTTTTTCCCTGCCCTTTGAATCCACAATGGCAATGCTACCATTCCTGTTCATAACGATGTAGAGTCCTTCCCTGCTCTTCACCGTACTGATATTGATGAATTTTATCGTGCCAGAGTTTTTCGCCTCAAGAACTGTCTGTTCTACTACTTTGGAAGCTGCGCCACCGATATGGAATGTCCTCATCGTAAGCTGTGTCCCAGGCTCACCAATTGACTGAGCTGCAATGATTCCCACTGCTTCACCTATTTCTACAGGTTCACCTCTTGTAAGGTCTCTCCCATAACATTTTGTACAAACTCCATACTTTGACTGACAAGTAAGCACAGACCTGATCTTGACCCTGTCTATTCCTGCATCAATAATCTTTTGTCTCAGGTCCTCGTCTATCTCCTGATTCCTGCTAACGATTATTTCTTTTGTTATCGGGTCTCTTATATCTTCAACAGCAATTCTGCCCAGAATCCTTTCCTCAAGGTGCTGTATAATCTCACCACCTTCTACAAGTGATGTGACTGTTATGCTGTCTGTTGTTCCACAGTCAACCTCCATTATAATTACATCCTGGGCAACGTCAACGAGCCTTCTTGTGAGATACCCTGCGTTTGCGGTCTTCAGAGCTGTATCAGCAAGGCCCTTTCTGGCACCATGCGTAGAGATAAAGTATTGAAGAGGAGATAAGCCTTCCCTGAAGTTTGCTGTTATCGGAGTCTCTATAATCTCTCCAGAAGGTTTTGCCATTAATCCCCTCATACCCGCAAGCTGCCTTATCTGTGCAGTGCTTCCCCTTGCGCCTGAATCAGCCATCATGAAGATACTGTTAAATGCCCTTCTCTCTTTCAGTTCGTCTTCGGAAAAAGGCTTGCCATCCTCAGCACCAAGCTCCTTCATCATTTCATCAGCAATCCGTTCGGTCACATTTGCCCATATATCAATCACTTTGTTATAGCGTTCACCGTGGGTAATGAAGCCATCTGCGTATTGTTTCTGGACCTCGACGACTTCCTGTTCTGCAGAGTGAATAAGCTCTGTTTTCTTTGATGGTATATGCATATCAGCTATGCAGATAGATATGCCTGATTTCGTTGCATAATAGAAACCGAGCTTTTCCAGGTTATCGAGAAAAATGACCGTTTCTCGTTTGCCGGATTTTTTGTAAATATATTCTATGAGCTTCCCCAGCTCCTTTTTCGTCATATCTTTATTCACCATAGAAAACGAGATTCCATCAGGCAGTATTTCACCGAAAATAATCCTTCCTGTTGTTGTTTCAACAAACTCCCCATTCATCCTTACCTTGACTTTTGCATGTTCACTCACAATTCCTGCGTCATACGCAATCCTGACATCCTCTGGATCCGCAAATATCTTGCCTTCGCCCTTAGCACCTTTCCTCTCCTTCATGAGATAATAAATGCCAAGAACCATATCCTGTGTTGGGACCATGATTGGTTTCCCATTTGCAGGTGAAAGGATACTATTGACAGCCATCATAAGGACCCTTGCTTCTATCTGAGCCTCGATCGAAAGAGGGATATGGACAGCCATTTGGTCTCCATCAAAGTCAGCATTAAAGGCGGTACAGACGAGCGGATGCAACTTGATCGCCTTACCTTCTACAAGAACAGGGTCAAATGCCTGGATACCAAGCCTGTGGAGTGTAGGTGCACGGTTCAGGAGCACCGGGTGTTCCCTGATAACCTCTTCGAGGGCATCCCAGACCTCAGGTCTCTCTTTCTCTGCAAGTTTTTTTGCTGCCTTTATGGTAGTTACGTATCCCTTTTCTTCAAGCTTGTTAAATACAAAGGGTTTAAAGAGTTCCAGTGCCATGCTTTTGGGGAGACCGCACTGGTGAAGCTTTAAATCCGGGCCTACAACAATAACTGACCTTCCAGAATAATCAACCCGTTTTCCTAAAAGGTTCTGTCTGAACCGACCCTGTTTGCCCTTGATCATGTCGCTCAAGGACTTGAGAGGTCTTTTTGTTGTTGTCTTTAACACCTTGCTTCTTCTTCCATTATCAAAAAGGGTATCAACAGACTCCTGAAGCATTCTCTTCTCGTTCTTGATGATTACACCTGGTGCCTTAAGCTCCATCAATCTCTTCAGTCTGTTGTTCCTATTAATAACCCTCCTGTAAAGGTCATTCAGGTCAGAAGTAGCAAAACGTCCGCCTTCTAACGGTACGAGTGGTCTTAGGTCAGGAGGCAGAACTGGTATAACATCCATAATCATCCACTCTGGCTTATTTCCAGATTTCCTGAACGCCTCAACAATCCTCAGCCTCTTTGTGAGCTTCTTTTTTACACCCATTGATGACGCTTCTTGTATCTTTGCCCTCAGATCTACATACAGTGCCTCGAGGTCGACCTTCCTTAAAAGTTCTCTTACTGCCTCTGCTCCTGTTCCTGCTTTAAATCTTGCACCAAAATCTGTTGTCTTCTTCTTGAACTCTTCCTCACTGAGTAATTCCTTTTCCTTGAGTGGAGTGTCACCAGGATCAACAACAACGTAATTTTCAAAATACAGTACCTTCTCGATATGTCGCATTGTCATGTCAAGTAATGTCCCGATCCTGCTTGGCACCCCTTTTAAAAACCATATGTGCGCAACTGGGCTTGCCAACTCAATATGACCTAACCGCTCCCGTCTCACCTTAGACTGGATAACTTCAACACCGCATTTGTCACACACAACACCTCTGTGTTTCATGCGCTTGTATTTACCACATATACACTCCCAGTCCTTAACAGGTCCAAAAATCTTTGCACAGAACAGGCCATCCCGCTCTGGTTTAAAGGTACGGTAATTTATCGTCTCAGGCTTTTTCACCTCTCCATAAGACCATTCCCTAACCTTTTCTGGTGAGGCAAGCCGTATCCTCACAGCCTCAAAATCTGTTGGATCCTTTGGCTTCTGAAAAATGGTATAAATATCTTCTGCCAAACTATTCCTCCCTGCTCTTTTTCTCCAGAAGTTCTACATCAAGTCCAAGACTCTGGAGCTCCTTTATTAATACATGAAAGGATTCTGGAACACCTGGTTCAAGAGTTGCGTCACCTTTCACAATTGCCTCATACATACGAGCCCTTCCTGTAACATCATCACTTTTGACCGTCAAAAACTCCTGCAGTGTATATGCAGCTCCGTATGCTTCAAGAGCCCATACCTCCATTTCACCCAACCGCTGTCCACCAAACTGAGCCTTTCCACCGAGAGGCTGTTGTGTCACAAGGGAATAGGGACCTATGGAGCGGGCATGTATTTTGTCATCAACAAGGTGATGGAGCTTCATCATATACATATGCCCGATGGTTACAGGCCTTTCAAAGGGCTCACCTGTCCTGCCATTATACAGTGTTATTTCACCGGATGTTGGCAGACCTGCCTTTTTCAGGTGATCCTTTATCTCGCTCTCTTTTGCACCCTCAAAAACAGGCGTTGCAACATGAATACCAAGAGCCTTTGCTGCCCATCCAAGATGGGTCTCGAGTATCTGCCCAACATTCATTCGCGATGGAACACCCAAGGGGTTCACGACAATATCCACAGGGGTTCCATCAGGGAGATAAGGCATGTCTTCTTCTGGCAATACCATTGCGACTACCCCTTTATTCCCATGTCGACCAGCCATCTTGTCGCCTATCTGTATCTTTCGCTTCATCGCAATATATACCTTTACCAGTTTATTGACCCCGGGTGGGAGTTCATCACCCCTCCTTACTCTATCAATCCTTTCATCATACCTTGATTCAAGATAGCGGACGTAGTGATTCATCTCATTGTTGATGGATTCTATCTTCTCCCGCACAGTAGTATCTTCTATCCTGATCCGTATGAGATGCTCATCCTTCACCTTTTCGAGATGTTTTTCTGTAAGTTTCTTTCCCTTCGGGCATATAATCTCTTTCGCCTTTGGTGACTTGACATCATCCGATACGGTCTGACCAGCAAAAAGTTCCCTTATCTTCCTGAACTTTTCTTCCTTTATAATCTTTACCTCTTCTTCAAAATCCCGTTGTAGTCTCTGGATGTC
The DNA here is from genome assembly GCA_020062205.1 of Thermodesulfovibrionales bacterium. Classification (GTDB taxonomy): domain Bacteria; phylum Nitrospirota; class Thermodesulfovibrionia; order Thermodesulfovibrionales; family SM23-35; genus VGWY01. The sequence goes on along the minus strand of JAGUWT010000257.1, from coordinate 4,963 downwards.
CTCTTCCTCTATACTCTTAGCCCTTTCATCCTTATCTGTTCCTTTTCGTGAGAATATCCTCACATCAACTACTGTTCCCTCTATTCCTGGAGGCACATACAGTGAGCTTTCCTTGACCTCCTCTGCCTTATCTCCGAATATTGCTCTCAGGAGTTTTTCTTCCGGGGTAAGTTGTGTTTCCCCTTTCGGTGTAACCTTCCCCACAAGGATATCACCCGGGACTACCTCTGCACCGATCCTGACTATGCCGCTTTCATCAAGATCCTTCAGGGCTTCTTCCCCAACATTCGGGATATCCTGTGTGATTTCTTCCGGCCCCAGTTTTGTTTCTCTCGACTCTATTTCAAGTTCCTCGATGTGTGCGGATGTAAACACATCTTCCTTTACAAGTTTTTCGTTAAGAAGAATTGCATCTTCAAAGTTATATCCACCCCACGGCATAAAAGCAACCATGATATTCTTTCCGAGGGCAAGCTCTCCATGATCAGTAGAAGGACCATCAGCAAGTACATCACCTTTTTTTACAATATCACCAACATTCGCGAGAGGCTTCTGGTTAATGCAGGTTGCCTGGTTCGATCTCTGGAATTTTATAAGAGTATAGATATCAACACCGCCCCCATTTTCTGAAGTCCTGACAACAATCCTCGTTGCATCAACACTCTCTACAACTCCTCCTCGTTTTGCAAGTACAAGTGCACCCGAATCCCTTGCTGCAACATATTCCATACCTGTCCCTACAATTGGAGCCTCTGATTGTAACAATGGGACTGCCTGTCTTTGCATATTCGAACCCATTAATGCCCTGTTTGCATCATCATTTTCGAGGAATGGTATAAGAGAGGCTGAAACTCCAACTATCTGTTTTGGAGATACATCCATATAATGCACTTCCTGAGGAGATACCATTCTGAAGTCGCCTCCAACCCTTACAGAAACTGCCTCTCCTATCAGATTCCCCCTTTTATCAATAGGTGACGTTGCCTCAGCTATAATGAATTTTTCACCTTCTATCGCGGAGAGAAATTCTATTTTTTCTGTAACCTTACCATTTATAACCTTTCTGTACGGCACTTCTATAAATCCAAAATCATTTACCCTTGCATATGTTGCAAGTGATGTAATGAGTCCTATATTTGGCCCCTCAGGTGTTTCTATGGGACATATTCTTCCGTAGTGTGTCGGGTGTACGTCTCTCACCTCAAAACCAGCTCTCTCACGCGTAAGACCCCCCGGTCCAAGGGCAGAAAGCCTTCTCTTATGTGTGATCTCTGAAAGGGGATTCGTCTGGTCCATAAACTGGCTAAGCTGGCTTGAACCAAAAAATTCCCTTACAGCAGCCATAACAGGCTTAGCATTTATTAAATCATGTGGCATCGCTATCTCAAGCTCTGCGAGGCTCATCTTTTCCTTTACTGCCCGCTCCATCCTGACAAGCCCTATTCTGAACTGGTTTTCGAGCAGCTCTCCAACCCCTCTGATCCTTCTGTTTCCAAGGTGATCAATGTCATCAACTTCGCCTTTACCGGTTCTGAGCGCCAAAAGATACTTAACTATTTCTATGATGTCTTTATCAGTCAGTACCCTTTTCCCCAATGGGATATCAATATCGAGCCGTTTATCTATTTTCAACCTGCCAACAGGTGAAAGATCATATCTTTTCGGATCGAAAAATAATCCATTGAACAGATCTTTTGCTACATCTAGGGTTGGTGGCTCCCCAGGTCTCAATTTTTTGTATATTTCAGTAAGTGCCTTCTCCTGTGTATTCACCTTGTCTGTCAACAATGTCTCCCTGAGTGAAGGCAGGAAATGGACATCGTCTATAAAAAGAAGGCTGAGTGAATTAATCTCGAGGGCAATAATCCTGTTCAAGGCATCTTCATGCACAACCTCGTTACCCTCAAGTATTACCTCTCCAGTAGATGGATCAATAATATCTTTCAGAGTAACCCTGCGAAGTATTTCTTCCTTCGATATAGGTATTGCTTTGATGCCAGATGTCTCCATCTTTTTGGTGGCACCCTTTGTGATCTTGCTCCCTTCCTTAACTATCACCTCTTTTGTGTCAGGAGCAATGATGTTCACGTTAGACTTCAGCCCTACAAGGACTTCACTCACAGGACGTGTAAATTTATTGCCCTCTATCGTTATTACCTCTACTGGATAGAAAATCTTCAAAAGGTCTTCATTCAAATAACCAAGGGCCTTGAGGACTATTGTTGCAGGGAGCTTTTTCCTCCTGTCTATCCTGACATACAGGATATCTTTTGTATCGAATTCAAAATCAAGCCATGAACCCCTTGAAGGAATTACCCTTGCAGAATACAGAAGCCTTCCACTGGCATGTGTCTTGCCTTTATCATGACTGAAGAAAACGCCTGGTGAGCGATGAAGCTGACTGACGACAACACGTTCTGTCCCATTGATAACAAAGGTTCCAACATCAGTCATTAATGGCATCTCGCCAATATAGACATCCTCTTCTCTCGATTCCTTGAGCTTCTTGTTTCCCTTTTGTTCAAATTCCCATAGATTAAGTTTCACCTTAATTTTAAGGGGTGCTGCATACGTGATCCCCTTCTGAAGGCAGTCCCGAACACTAAATTTCGGCTCCCCTACGATATACCCTAAAAACTCTATAGACGCTGTTTCGTTGTAATCTGATATTGGGAATACACTCAGAAACGCTGCTTGCAGTCCAAATTCTTCCCTCTTGTCAGGAGGAATTTCTCTCTGTAAAAATTTCTCGTAGGACCTTTTCTGAATATCAATAAGGTTCGGAACTTCCAAGAACTGAGGGACCTTACCAAAATTTACTCTTTCCCTAAGAGTTCTTGCCATATTTCTCCTTTTTATTTAATCTCTACTGTTGCACCCTGTTCTTCAAGCTTTGCCTTGACTGATTCAGCCTCTTCTTTTGAGACACCGCTCTTAACAGGTTTTGGTGCTCCATCTACAAGGTCTTTGGCCTCTTTGAGTCCGAGACTGGTAAGTTCCCTTACAACCTTAATAACCTGTATCTTCTTTTCACCAGCAGCAGCGAGAATGACATCAAAGCTTGTCTTCTCTTCAGCCTCTGCTGCAGCCACTCCAGCAGCAGCTCCCGGTACAGCAGCGACAGCAACCGGTGCCGCAGCAGTCACCCCGTATCTTTCCTCGAACTCTTTGATAAACTTTGACATATCAAGCACGGTCATGTTATCAATAAATTCAAACACCTGTTCTTTTGTAACAGCCATTTCTCTATCCTCCTTACTTTAGTGAATAGTATTTAGTAACTGTTCACTATTCACTAACTACTTTTTTTATTTTTCAATGATTCTATTGCATAAGCACAACTACTTATCGTTGCATTCAATGCACCAGCCAATTTGCTGAGAGGTGCCTGAAGAACACCTGCAAGCATGGATAACAATACCTTCATGGGTGGTAGTTCAGCGATAGCCTTTATATCATCTACCGTACATACCTTGCCCTCAATAATACCACTGCTGACTTTGAGCTTATCATGCTTTTTTGAGTACTCAAGTACCTTTTTTGCTACGAGCACAGGGTCATCATAACTGATTGCTATGCCGACAGGACCCTTAAAAGAGTCCTTCGCTGCCGAAATAGACGTGTCCTGTGACACAATCCTGGCAAGGGTGTTTTTCACAACCTTATACTCAAGTTTGCCTGCTTTCAGCATCCTCCGTAACTCTGAAATCTCGGCAACGGTCAACCCCCTGTAATCAGTAAGGATTATTGCCGTTGCTCTATCAAACTTGTCTTTTAATTCTGTTAAAACCTGTCCCTTTTCTTCCCTTTTCAGTTTATACCCCCTTTCCCAGAGATGCGATATCAACAGTTATTCCTGGCCCCATTGTTGATGAAATCGATACCTTCCTCAGATACCTGCCTTTGCTTGTTACAGGTTTTGCCTTTATAATTGATTCAATTACTACTTTGGCATTATCAAGGAGCTTCTGGGTATCAAATGAGACCTTTCCAATTGGGACATGCACGATCCCTGCTTTTTCAGCCTTATATTCTACCTTCCCTGCCTTTATCTCTCTAACGGCTCTCGCTATATCAAAGGTTACAGTACCAAGTTTTGGGTTCGGCATAAGTCCTCGTGGGCCGAGTATCTTCCCCAGCTTTCCTACGATGCCCATAATATCAGGGGTTGCAACAGCCTTATCAAAATCAAGCCAACCCTTGGTAATCTTCTCAACCAGGTCTTCTGCACCCACAAAATCTGCGCCTGCGTCTAAAGCCTCCCTTTCCTTCTCCCCTTTTGCAAAAACCAGGACTTTCACCTTTTTCCCCATCCCTTGTGGAAGAACAACCGTACCCCTGACCATCTGTTCTGATTTCCTCGGATCTACCCCGAGATTTAGTGCAAGATCAACAGTCTCGTCAAACTTCGAAAATGCAGATTCCTTTAAGAGGCTAATTGCCTCTTCAAGTGCGTATTCCTTTCCCTTTTCAATCTTTTCCATAGCTGCTGTTATTTTTTTACCCATCTCTCCCTCTTTAATCTATTATTTCTACTCCCATGCTTCTCGCTGTGCCTTTTATTATGTTTATCGCTTCATCCACAGAGTAAGCATTCAGATCCGGAAGCTTTTTTTGGGCTATTTCTCTCACCTGCGCTGATGTAATCCTGCCAACCTTATCCTTGTTTGGTATACTCGAACCCTTTATGATACCGGCTGCCTTTTTCAGGAGCTCTGAAGCAGGAGGTGTTTTTGTTATAAAGGTAAATGACCTGTCAGCATACACCGTTAATACAACTGGCACCACAGTGTCTCCAAGTGCCTGAGTCTGGGCATTAAATGCCTTACAGAACTCCATGATATTCACACCGTGGGGACCAAGTGCTGGCCCGACAGGCGGTGCAGGATTTGCCTTCCCCGCTGGTATCTGAAGTTTAACCTGAGCAATTACTACCTTTTTAGCCATAAAACCCCCTTATGCC
>JAGUWT010000146.1 GCA_020062205.1 Thermodesulfovibrionales bacterium | reverse complement strand
TTCCGAAGACTTGATCGGGAAGAAACCCCGCCGGCATTATCACAGGCACTCGGAGCTGAAAAGATGCTTATACTCCTCCCTTCTTCCGCAAACAAGACACTCATTCAGGCATATCGAGAGCTTGCCAAGGTTTTGAGCAATTCAGGGCCAGATGTAGTAGAAGTTAAACTCGATAACGACGTAAAAAAAATCCCTACAGACCGTGCGGTTGCTGTTTTAGGATGGGAAAACCGCTTTGCCAAAGAAACCTTATCAGCACTTTCTGTATATGATGTTACCGTAAATCAGAAGAGCCTGCGCATCGCAAAAAGCGAAATCCCACGCGAAAACCACTCAGTAGTACTCACCGCAAGAAATCCAGCAAACAAAGACATAGCGCTAATCTTAATTGCAACAGATCTGGCTGAAGCACTCCCTGGTCTTGGCCGGAAACTACCCCATTACAATAAGTATAGTTATCTTGTGTTTGAAGGTACTGAGCCAGAAAATACAGCCAAAGGCCGTTGGCCTGTCCTTGATTCGCCAATGACTGCGTTTTTACCTGCGCAAGACGGAACGGTTTCAAGAGTCGAGATGGGGGAACTCTCTCCGAGAGAACCTTTAATAACCCCGCAACCTATATTTTCAGCAGATCGAATGATGGAGACGATAAGGTTTCTCTCAAGTGATGAGTTGAAAGGACGCGGATTCGGCACAAAGGAACTTGATCATGCTGCAGAATTTATTGCACAAAAATTTCAGGAAACAGGTCTCAAACCTGCTGGAGATGGAGAAGGGAGCTATTTTCAGATATGGAAAGACCCCGAACATAAAGTAATGATGAAAAATGTGATAGGTGTAATCCCAGGAGAAAATCCGGAACTGTCCAGCCAGAGCATAATAGTCGGTGCTCATTATGATCACCTGGGACTCGGCTGGCCTGATGTGAGGGAAGAGAATAGTGGGAAAATCCATCATGGGGCTGATGACAATGCAAGTGGAGTGGCTGTGCTTATTGAGCTTGCGAGGGTACTCAATAAAAGCATGCGTCCAGACCGAGGTGTGGTCTTTGTAGCCTTTACGGGAGAGGAAGCCGGTAAAAGGGGATCAAAGTATTATATAACCAATCAAAATCGCTATCCTGTAGAGAACTGCATAGGGATGTTGAATATTGATACCGTAGGACGTATATGGAAGAAAAAATTGCTGCTGCTTGGATCTCATTCAGCCAAAGAATGGGTACACATCTTCAGAGGAGCAAGTTTTGTCACTGGTGTTGATGTTGAGATAGTGTCTGAGCCACTGGATTCAAGCGACCATATAAGCTTTCAAGAAAGATGTATCCCGGCTGTGCAGCTTTTTAGCGGACCTCATCAAGACTATCACCGTCCAACTGATACTACAGATAAGATAGACCAGGGGGGGCTTGTAAAAGTGGCTTCAGTGGCAAAGGAAGTGATTGAATATCTTGCAAGTCGGAAGGACCCATTGACCTCAACGGTAAAAACCTTTAGCAATGTTGATACTGCGCCAAAGAAGGAGAGGAAAGTTACTATTGGTATTATCCCCGATTTTGCTTACAGCGGCGTCGGATGCAGGCTCTCTGGTGTTATGCCTAATTCGCCAGCGCAGGCGGCTGAGTTAAAGGAAGGTGATATAATCATCCAAATAAACTCCTCTACAGTCCACAACCTAAAAGACCTTTCCGACATCCTCAAGCCACTCACCCCCGGAACCAGGATTTCTATTACATTTCTGAGGGATGGGAAGGAGATAGTGGTAGAGATAGAAGTGGTGACAAGATAAAAATGGCTCCCGCATTCAATTCGTGTACGAACTGTATTCCAATAATTTTACCGAATATCATCCATAAATACAAAAAACGAATCTCCTGTGGCGGCTTCAGCCAACCTATTGGTTGTCTTCCGCAATGCCCTTTGTGTACCTGCTCCCCCCTTATTTAGAAGGTAGATATTTGGGTTTTGAAAAAAATGCTTAAACTTGTATGCTTGACTTTTTTTATACACTATGATACAGTTTGTATTAATTATGAAGACACAACTCAGTCAAAAACAAGCAGACGCAGTCCGCTATATACGAAACTGGCTTATGCATAAGGGCAAAACCCCATCTGTGCGTGAGCTGATGACAGCGCTTGGATATAAATCCCCCAGATCGGCTGCTTTAATTATTGAGGAATTAATCCAGAAAGGTATCTTGAGAAAACGTTCTAATGGAGATTTGCAGTTAATTAAGGATATTGATGAAGATTCAGTTCATGCCCGCACAGTCGATATTCCCTTAGTTGGTATGGTAACTTGTGGAGCGCCTATTTTGGCTCAGGAAAATATTGAGGGATTTATTCCTGTATCTGTTTCCCTTGCAAAGCCCGGGTTTAAATACTTCTTGCTTAGGGCTAAAGGTGATTCTATGAACAAAGCCGGCATCAATGATGGAGATTTAATACTTGTTCGCCAGCAGTCAGTGGCACAAAATGGCGATATAGTTGTAGCGCTAATTGATGATGAAGCAACTGTGAAAGAGTTTCAACATAGTAAAAATTGTGTTGTTTTAATGCCAAGATCGAATAATAAAAATCATAAGCCGATTATCCTGACTGAAAATTTTCAGGTTCAAGGAGTGGCTGTAACAACAATTCCAAAGTTGGAGGTCTGAATATGGCAGGATTGACTTTTAAAATGGTAATACCTACAATATAGGTAATACTATTTTGGAGGTAAGAAAATGTCAACGATAACAAAAAAAGGGCAGGTGACGATACCGAAGCCTTTTCGAGAAACCCTGCACATAAAAGAAGGTGACAGTCTTGAATTCGAAGTGAAGGGAGACATGCTCATTTTAAAGAAAAAGGAAAGGAAATCCATACTGAGTCTTGGGGGAATTGCAAAAGGCAGGAAGGTTGGATTTGGAGACGAGAGAGAATTTACCAAAAAAGTTGTTGCGAAGAGGATTGCAAAAGAGGGATTAAAGGGTGGATAACCCTATTTTTGTTGACACCAATGTGTTTCTGAGATTTTTTATCAGAGATGTTGAGTCCTTTTACCATAAGGCGAGGGATCTCTTTGAAAAAGGGGAAAGCGGGCAACTTAAACTTGAAACAAGCGATTTAGTGATTGCTGAAATCGTGTGGGTTCTTGAATCATATTATGATTTTTCAAGATCTGAGATAAAAGAAGTGATTGAAACGATTCTCGAAACAAAAAACCTCAAAGTGGCTAACCATTCAAGAGTCAAAGAAGCGATTGACCTTTATTCTTCTGGGAAAATGGATTTCATTGATGCATATAACATTGCCTATATAAAGGCAAAAGATTTTAAAAAAGTGGCCACGTTTGATGTTAAGCATTTTAAAAATATAGAGGGTGTTTCAAATGTTTGGTAAAATTTTTAGATGCATTAATCAGAAGGCAGATAAAGAGCCGTTTAAAGGAGTGAGGAAGGAAAAGTAATATTTTGAAATGAAAATTAAACCGATACAGTCTTGGAATGAGTTCGTTGAGGAGATCGAACGTCTGAATGGTATCAGGCAGGAATATGCATCGAAAACCCCAGTAAAAGTATCCGAACTTCTTTACCGGGGGCAGCCAGATTCCAGCGAGAAATTGGAAACAACTCTCGATAGACTTAACCTTGGCAACATTACCCTTTGTAGGTACTACAATTTTGTTTCAATAATCAAGTCAAAAATAGAATCGGTAACTGGACAACGATGGGACATCCCATCACGAGACGAGTATGCTGAATGGTGTAACGGTGAGAGTTGGCCTTTTGTTTCTTTTCCGGCATCTGATTATTTTGCATACCTTAGGCATCATGGATTCCCATCTCCACTTCTGGATTGGACCAGATCACCATACATCGCAGCTCACTTTGCAATGATCGACACACCAAAGGACGGTGTCAAGAATGTTTCAGTTTATGCATATTTGGAATATGTAGGAACGAAGGTTACAAAAATATACGGCCCCGTCGTACAGAGCTTGGGGCGATATGTTAAGACTCACAAGCGACACTACCTTCAACAGAGTACTTACACTATATGCACAAGCGGAGAAGGTTCATCCTTGTCCTATGACAGTCATGAACGCGTCGTAGCCATGAATGACGACCGACAAGATTTGCTGTGGCGGCTGGACATTCCAGTAAGTGAACGCCGTAATTTCCTTTCCAATCTGGAATCAATGAATATCAATTCCTTTTCCCTCTTTGGAACGGATGACAAACTGATGGAACATATTTATATATCTGAAATATTATTGGGCAATCATCTCTAACAAAAAGTATTTGGAGAAAGTGGAGGCTCTAATAATTGAGTACTTTAACACCTAAAACCACCATAATCATCGGCGATAGTCAGGAGGGTTTTATAAATTATGAGTCATAAAACATATGCAGAGCCTCAGCAGACTTGTTGTGCAGGTACTCTGGATAACTGCAAAGCTTGCAAAGAAAAACATAACTGCTTAATGTTGCGAGAGCAGTTAGCTTTCTATAACCGCTTAGGTATATCTCAAATTGATGATGATTTAGATACCGATTCTTTAGCCAGCATCAAGTATTTATGGCAAGATTCAAGTCGGACTAAAAAATTCGATCCGAGTTGGAATTATGCATTAACTTGAATAAATATTTTATTAAGTGCGTCGAGTTGTGAAAAAGGAGGCTTTTATGCTGCAAGTTAGGGAATCGCAAATTGAAGATGTGTTATGCCATCATTTGGATATTACAAGACAATTAATAAAAACTTCTGGGGACCTAACATTAATCCGCCGCCAAAAAATACTGCCATCAGGCAATAGACTTGACATGCTTTTTATGGATAAGGAACAGTTAAATTTAATTGAGCTAAAAATAGAATCCTTTAAGAAAATTTTTTTGCCTCAAGTGATTTCATATCGCACTGAACTTAAAAAATTACAAGATAAAAAAGAGTTGATCAAAGCTCCCGTTAGGGCTATTCTCCTCTGTTTAGACTTTAGCAAACATGAAAGTGCTGACTGTATAAAGGAGAATGTTGATCCAATTTCATATTCACCACGAGATGTATTAGAAATGTTTTATCAGCGTTCTGGAATTGTTACTTATGGAGCACAAATAAAACCAATAAATCATGGTTTATGGAGACTTGGTCTATTACATCGGTTATTATATCAACTTGATAAACAACCATTGAAAGCCGAGAAACTATCTGATATTACAGGGTTATCAAAAAGTTCAGTAAAAAGTTATTTGGCAATAGCTGAAGACCTGAACTTGATATATAAAGAAATAAATTCTTATAACTTAACTGCTATCGGGAGGGTTTATACTGAGCAAAAGGACAAATACATGGAAGATAATTTGTCAAATGAGCAAGCAAAGCTTTTGCAGCAAGTGGTTCTTAAAGACCCTTTCTCAAGCCCGACTATATTTGGGATTTATTCTTTAATGGAAGCTATTTTTGTATTGGCACGTAATAAATACCCAATTCATTTTTCTCATTTGCCGGAGATTTTCGCCTTATTTTCTGGGCGTGAAAAAGACTGGGCAAGAAAGGCAAAAACAGATGCATGTAAAATGTTCTTAAGTTATGCTATACAAATTGGCTTTTTATCATCTTTTGCCAATGAAATACTCTTAACACCTGACGGAGAAAAAGCATTGCTTTATTTACAAATGCGTAGGTCGTCAGAGATGATTTTTCCCAAAAGTGCATATAGTCATGTTGAAACTATATCTTCTGGTTCCAGAAGCCAAGGATAGAGGTCATATTCTTTTTTATTATGAAATTTGATAAGAACAGAAATAAGAGCATCTCTAATAATGCTTATCTGAGCGATATCCCAGTGAGAGATAGGAACAAACTCTTTAAGAAAATGAAAGCAGGCATTATCAATATAGTCCTGCTGAGCAATTTGATAGTCAGGAAGTGTTCCTTCCTCGCTATGCCTTGCTGCAACGCCAAAATCTTTTTGACAAGAAATACAATAATATTTTTCTGTCAATGCCTTTTCACAGTAAGGACAAATTATCTTTTCCGTCATTATTTTACCTCCATAGGATTTTTACTGTCTTATACAACATTGAACGATATTAGTCAATATCAATAAAGTCAGTCTAATAGACGGAAATGGAAATCTATTAGCGACATGGGATGTTTTCGTCATGGTTGGAAAATTAATGTCAAAGCTTAGCAGAGTTCTCTTTATTATTGCAGAAAGACGATTTAATGCGGATGGGGATGAAGAGTTTTTATACGATGAAGCGCATATACTTACCGATCCCATACCGAGAAATTTCATAAATGCTTTTAAAGCTGGCAAAGTTGGAATTGATTTGAGAATGCACCTTAAAGAAAATGGTGCAGTAAGAAACCGAGGAACAGCATTTAGGATTAAAGAAATAGATTTATGGGATTTATACTCTAACATCAGAAATCTTGGAATTTAATGTGTGTAGATAAGCGATGAGCAAAACATATGTTGATAAAGAGACTGGTTGGATTATGTATGAAATGCCTAAGCCCTGTAATGCAAAATTTATGATAGTGGCAGCGGAAGACGGAAAGGTTATTGAGATCAATCATTTTGATTGTTTTAAAGATGCAAAGCAGGTCTTCGATGAAATTGCAAGTGATCATTGCTGCGAACCTGAGACTGTAAATAAGTCTGGCTTTTATGATGTTTCTATATGGTGCTGGACAGAAAATAGGTATGTGAGATTGAGTTATACAGATAAGCTGAGGTGATTTATGAAATGCACAGGATGTTTTAAGGAATTTAGTGAAAGGGACAAGATTTATAACACCTAAAAGCACTATAATCATCGGCGATAGAGGATTTGCAATCATTGGTAAATATTGTTGATGACAGAGTTAGTCCTAAAAGAAAGAAAAAAGGGAGTATCGGGTCAGAACGTTATGAAGTTTTTATTACTACGGAAGACGAATTAGTGAAGAACCCTGCGGCAGAGACCGCAGGGCGTCAAAGTCAAAGTTCAAACAGCCTGATCTGCTCAAGGTCTTTTTCTCCAATAGCTCTAAGTACATC
>JAGUWT010000163.1 GCA_020062205.1 Thermodesulfovibrionales bacterium | reverse complement strand
TTGTCGTTTACTATAGTTCAAACTGTGAGGTTTTGCAATTCTCCTTAAAGATAGTTCTTTTAGAATCATCCCTGTTTCTATTGTCTTACCGAGACCTACATCGTCTGCAAGAAGAATTCTATGCTTGTAAGAATTAAGAGTCTTATAAACTGCATCAACCTGATAAGGCTCTAAATTTGTTCTCGTAAAGGAGAGTGAGAGGAGATGGTCATAAGTATAAGCAAGAGACAGGCGGGTTGCCTCATAATGGAGACCAAAAAGAATAGGCGGGTCAAATTTATTGTTTTGAATTTGTTCAATTGGCGAGAGGATCTTTTCTATTTTCGTAGGGGGACAAACAAAGTCCTTTGCCGGACCTTCCTCAAAAGCAACTTTGATAATGGTCGAGCTTCCTCTTTGATCGACACGTATGGCCTCACCTATTCTATCACCAACTCTAACCTTATCACCTACATTAAAAGTGCTTTCCATGTCTTAAACCTAATTGCATATAAAGTTTAGCAGTATTTTCAGGCAGATTCTATCACTTTTTTCGATGATAGAGCAGTCGGCTTCTGGATTCCCGTTTTCACGGGAATGACAAATAAAGGGAGTCAAATATCCAGAGAAATGATAAAAGAAAAATTATCGTTTGCCAGACAAAATGAGCCTCAGTGTCTAAATGCCCTCTGGCCTGTGAAGACCATAGCCACCTTTGGATCTGATTCGTTACATGCTATGATGAACTCAAAATCCCTTTCTGAGCCTCCTGGCTGAACTATTGCGGTAACTCCCTCCTTAGCTGCAACGTCAACAGAATCCCTGAAGGGGAAGAACCCATCAGATACCATTACAGACCCTATGAGTCCACCTTTGTTTCTTTTTGTCTCTTCATCTATCTCAAGGAGTGCACCTCTGTCTCCTTTGCCTTGTTCTATCTCAAGCTCAAATGTCTTATACGGAACTCCATACTTCTTAAAGCATAAGGCATCGGCATATTTTGTATAGGCTTTGAAGATTGCAATCTCAGCCACTCCTACCCTGTCCTGCTCACCGGTACCGATCCCGACAGTCACCCCATCTTTGACATAGATGACTGAGTTTGACGTGATACCATGCTCTATACCCCACCCGAAGAGCATATCATCATACTCCCTATCAGTTGGCATCCTCTCGATAACATATTCCTTTCCCTTATAAGTTGCCCGGGCTGGTAAAAAATCTTCTTTTGATTTAATTTTATTTATTGGGGATTGCTGGACAATGATGCCACCGTCAATTAACGATTTAAAATCCACAAAGCGGAGGGTCCTGTATCTCTCTAATTCATTAATCTTGCTTATCCTGATAATCCTCAGACCTTTTCTCTTTGATAGCATTGTTATTGTTTCAGCTTCAAACTTAGGTGCAGCGACAACCTCAAGGTAGTTACTGCTGACCATCTCAGCTGTCTCTTTATCCATTGCCCTATTGACAACAAGGCATCCTCCGAAGGCTGCTATCCGGTCTGCCATGTTAGCCCTGTCATAGGCATCAGCCAATGTCTTTCCGTATGCAGCACCACAGGGGTTATTGTGCTTCAGGATTACTGCCGCAGGCCGGTCCATGAGATATTTAATAATGTTCAGACCGTTATCAATATCCGTGAGATTTATCTTTCCAGGGTGTTTCCCTGCCTGAATCATATCTTCCTCAGAAATGCTACTGACAAGGCCATTTCCTGGCTGGATAAATTGGCATCCTCCAAGAATGAGGTTGCCATTAACCAACTCATAGAGTGCAGCCTCCTGGTCAGGATTTTCACCATAGCGAAGCCCTTTCTCGATTAACTCTCCTGTTTTTTCATCAGGTATCTTCCACGCCTTTTTCATGAACATCAGGGTCTGGTCTCCAAAGGTAATTACCATTTCATTCGGGAAATTATCTTCCATGATGGTTCGGTACATCTTCTTAATATCTTGCATCAAAGATCCTCCTTAAAACTGTAATCTATTTGCCTCATGATAAATTTTTATTAATTGCTCTCCTGCTCCAAATCACCAATGACCAATAATCAAACACCAAATAAGCTCCAATAATCAATTGCCAATAAATAGGCTATTTACATTGTCACAGCGAGCCCTTCGCCACCTGTCATTCTGAGTCCCGAAATTATCGGGACGAAGAATCTCATTGAGATCCTTCGGGCGTTGCCCTCAGGATGACTGCTTGGTCGTCGGATTCCTCGCAATGACACCCCCACCTACACCCACCCCCTTCAAGGGGGAGGGCAAGGGAGGGGCATCTGTATCATGTTTGGTTATTGGTCATTAAAACATTGATTATTATTTGGTTATTGTAATCCTGACCTGTCGTCAGGACAGGTTTGGTTATTGGTTATTTTTTACTATATCCTTTCTTCACCTTTAATGTTTCCTCGAGCATCAGGATATATTTCAAGTATTTAAATCCGAGCTTCATGAGTGAAATCTCGTCATTCTTTATTTTCTCTACTTCTGCACTATCAATATCAAAGACATCAAGAAAACTGCTCTCGAATAAGTATCTCCTGAACCTGTCTAAATCATAACTTGCCATGTAAATCAGGGTCTGCTTGTTCGGGTCGTGTTCAGGTTGACCGATGGTGTTCTTCCTCAACTGAATCTCTTTCCACTCTCTGTTCATCTCATCATAGAGGTCATGTCCTGCTCGACATTTTCGGAACAACTATTTCGAGTTTAAAGTTAGTCCCACCAGGTTTTCAAGTTTATAATAATTAGCCGGGACATCATATCCCAG
>JAGUWT010000215.1 GCA_020062205.1 Thermodesulfovibrionales bacterium | reverse complement strand
CAGAGGGATTAAGGCTTTTGAAAGATGATGTATCTTTTTCAAAGGACGAATATCCTGAATTGTATAATCTGGTTATGGAATTATAGCCTAAATGAGCCTTCAAGTTGTTATTCCGCACTTGATGCGGAATCCAGTAATTTCCTGCTTCCAGAGGAACAGCGTCTGGATTCCTGCTTTCGCAGGAATAACGATAAAAGACAACCATAATCTTTCTTGTTTTCGATACTCTGTAGTATTTGCCGCATGGTTTCCATTATAGTTTGAAAATGTGTATATTTTTCTTTATAATACACATGGAGGTGATAAAATGAAACCTGCATTAAAAATAAGAAAACAATTCATTCTTGATCCTAAAAAGATTGAAGCTGTCAAGAAAATCACAAAGGCAAA
Organism: Thermodesulfovibrionales bacterium; assembly: GCA_020062205.1. Lineage (GTDB taxonomy): Bacteria > Nitrospirota > Thermodesulfovibrionia > Thermodesulfovibrionales > SM23-35 > VGWY01. The sequence continues at coordinate 8,937 of JAGUWT010000215.1, read as the reverse complement.
GACAGACACAGAAGCAATAAATAAGGCATTAGATATTATCATAGCAAATAGCGAGATCGAGAAAATGCTTATGTCGATTAAGGGGAAAGGGAATATCAGGGATGTCTATAATAGGGTTTCCGGTTAAGGTTATTTTTGACACGTCGGTATATATCCCTTTCATCAATAAAGGTATTGCTTATCCTACATCTGAATTAGATATCGTGAAACCTATATTTTATATGAGTGCAGTAGTTATTGAAAAGCTCTATGCAGGTGCCTTTGATCGAGATACTATAAAGCTTCTCGATAGATTATATAAAACCTTTGATAACCTTGGACGTTTCGTAGTACCAAAGGCATCTAACTGGCAAAAGTCAGGAAAGGTTATTGCAAAGCTTGGACAGAAATATGGTTTTGAAGAGAGTTTTTTATCAAGAATTCAAAATGATGTTTTGATAGCCCTTTCAGCAAGACAAATTGGTGCGGTGGTAATTACAAATAATCTGAGGGATTTTTTAAAGATAAAAGAGTTTGTAGATTTTAAGCTTTATGGATAGATCAAAATATTGAGAGGTGTTTCAATGAAAACATGGACACATCCAGGCGGTAAGCTACGAGAGCTTGGTGCTGAATCTCTAACAGATGCGGAGCTTTTGGCAATCCTCATTTCTACAGGCACGAAAGGCAAATCAGCAGAAGATGTAGCCACTGCAATCCTCGATAAATTCGGCTCATTCAAGGGAATGGCAAATCAGCCATTGGAAAAGTTTCTTGCTATAAAGGGGCTTGGCGATAGAAAGATTATCAGGATAGCGGCAGCCTTTGAGATTGCCAGAAGAATTGTTAATCAGGTCGTGAAGGATTATAATAAATAAAGTTTTTATGTCATTCCTGCGAAAGCAGGAATCCAGAAGCAGGTGGGTGAAAAATAACTGGATTCCGTGTCAAGCACGGAATGACAGGTTGCGGTAAAAGAAATGAGAGTTATCTTTGATCCGGAAACCGACACTCTAAGTCTTATATTTAGAGAAGATAAGATAATTGAAAGCGACGAGGTAAGGGAAGGTATCATTATTGATTACAACAAGGACGGGAAAATTGTTTCCATGGAAATACTCGATGCTTCCGAGCAAATATCTGAACCCCAAGGAATACTTTATGAACTTAAAGGCAAAGAAAAAGCTCTTGCCTAAAGGCCACCCACTGGAATTATCCCTTGCAGGTAAAAATAGTGTTTGAATGAAGACATCCAAGCTCACCGAAAAACCTATAAAAGTTACAAGCCCCTTTGATACAACCATCCATAAAACTGAACGCACTGCCAATCATAAGTTTGTTGAATGGATAAAAAAATTTCTTTATAAAGATACAGATGAAAAAGGATTTTGCTATAATATTTAAAGGTTTTTTTAAATAAGTAATAGGCTTGTAAATGAAAATAGATTATCTAAAAAATTCAAACTGCATAAAAATATTAAAATCTGTAGACGACCAGTGCATTGACTCAATAATAATTGCAAGCTCTTATATCCTAAAATCCACTAAAAAAGAGAATATCAAAGAGATTTTAAATCAATGTATAAGAGTTCTTAAAAAGAAGGGTATTCTTTTAATTCAAGGAATCCCAAGGAACCTGACCGATATAGTAGAACCATTGACAAAATCTTTATATTTTAAATACTGGATCGCTATCGAATCCAAAATCATTAACGATAAATCCGGCCTTCCCTCAGGCCATGCTGCAATTGTTATGTTTTCTAGATCTAAAGATTCTTTTGAGGTAAACAAAGTTCGGTTTCCTCATCAGTATTGCAGTTTTTGTAATAAAACCCTAAAAGATTGGGGAGGAAAGTCTCATCTGATGAATCCTGTGGGATATGTTATATCTGATGTGTGGCGGGACTTGCTTAAACAGAATAACTATACGATGCTTTCTCTACCAGCCCTGCAAGTTGCCTTACAGCTTATAGATAATGCAGACGATAAAAATGGAAGATGCCTAATATTCCCATATGAGGGGATAGACTTTGGCAATAATTCTCCAATTCGTCGTTGTTTTGATTCTCAACCTCCTTTATCGCAATCAGTCGCTAAGATTAACAAGATTAATGAGGATCTTCTTGATGTTGTTCATTGCGGAGATGCAATAGAGATACTCAAAAAATATCCTGATAATTGCGTTGATTTAGTCTTTGCAGACCCTCCTTATAATTTAGATAAAGCATATAATTCATATGATGATGAGAAGGAAGACCAGAGGTATATAAATTGGTGCAATTCATGGTTAAGGGAATATATCAGGGTTCTTAAACCCACTGGATCTCTGTATCTGTTAAATCTTCCCAAGTGGGCCATTTATCATGCATCCTTTCTTAATCAATACCTTTATCTTCAAAATTGGATTGTATGGGATGCAGTTTCAGAACCGCGGGGAAAGATAATGCCTGCCCATTATGCACTTCTCTTCTACACCAAGCATCCCACAAACTTTACTTTTAACTATAAGGATGTTAGTCCCATAAATGCCCCATCTTTCTGCCTCAGGCAATCATGTATAAGAAAAAGAAAAGAACAAGGCATAGATACTAAAGTTCCTTTAACTGACATATGGTGGGATATACACAGGATAAAACATAAGAGAGAGAGAGACCACCATCCCTGCCAGTTGCCAGAAAAACTTTTAGAAAGGATAATCATGTTATCCTCTAATAAAGGAGGAGTTGTCTTAGATGCTTTATCCGGTGTTGGGACTACAGCAATAGCTGCATATAAACTTGGACGGCGGTATATAGCAATAGACATAGATAAACATTACGTTGATATAACACAAAGAAAGTTAGCACAACTTAAGTCTAATGGGTTTATTCCAAGACCGTCGATAGAAAAAAATGTAAGGCCTGTCACGAAAAAAGAACTTCAGCTCGAACTTAAGAAAATAACGCTATCTTTAGGCAAACTCCCTTCAGAAAAAGACGTTGAAAAAATTAGCAAATATAGCATCTGTCTATTTAGAGAAGCTTTTCCGACATGGGGTAAGGCATTAAAAGCTGCAAAGCTAGAGTTGCGAAATGCAAGCTAGAAAAATTACCTTTGAAGAGGCATGGTCCACGACAACTGAGTTTTTGATCGATGAAGAGATTGAAAATATTATTGACGGCAAAGTAGGGTCCATAGCAAGAGATTCAACAAATGGTAGAATCTCCCATAAACCTATAAAAGTCAACAAGGTCGCTGACTACCTCAGAGAAAAAAAAGAGGGCTTAGAGGTAGTCCTATCCGACCTTACTCTTTCTCAAGAAAAATTTATAAGGATTGTAAGTTTATTAAGAAGAATTGGTAGGATGGGAGCAGGGTTTAATTCAGAATGGGACTTTAAAAAGATTAAGACTAGGATAAGAGTAGATGAAAGTTTTGCTAAAGAGATTGCAAAATTATTGGTTGAAGGTACCGAAGATAAAGAACTGAAAAATCTTTTGCCTCGCTATTACCTTGAAAAATTAAATCTAAAAGAAGTAGCCGGAGAACCCGAAATAAAAAGACGATTGAAAATTAAAGAGCAAGAATCCCGGAAATGGTATGGTAATCTCAAAGGTAAAAAGGTTGAAAGCCTTATTAAAGGCGAACTGGAAAGGATAAAACAAAAATACGGTGTAACTTACGAAAAGGGCAGAATAGACTTAATTCACACAGATGCAGACTGGGTTGTGCCGAGCAAAAATGATCCTTACGCAATCATCATGGCCTCCTATCAGGAAACAACATCCAGTGGACAAACAAATAAGGCGAGAGATATGTATAGAGCATACGAAAGGGTCAGAGAACGAAATATGCGCTATAAAGAAAAGAGGGTCTTTATAAACTTTGTTGATGGAATAGGCTGGTTAGCAAGAAAGGCAGATTTCAAACGACTTGTTGAAGAATGTCATTATTTTCTTAATCTTCATCACATATACATGCTTGAATCCATAATAATGAAACATGTCCCAAGCAGACTTTTAAGAAGAATTAAAAACATCTCCAAACAGTAACTTTTATGTTCCACATCGCCTCCATCACCAGCCAGAAATTACAAAATAAGATTTTGCAAAAGTTGCAAGGGGAATTGTTTGGATAGATTGAAAAGAATGATGGAATTGCGAAGACTTGAATCATTGTATTAAAATTTTTAAAGGAATGTTTAAATAATGAACTCAACTATTGAGATACAAGAAATTAACAGTAAACTGCATAAAGCAATAGACAAGTTTTATTTCCAGTGGCACATTACCAATAAATGTAACCTGAGATGTTCGCACTGTTATCAAGAAGATTATTCGGATTCTCAAGAGATGTCGCTTAGTGAACTTCAAGCAATTGCTGATAAGTTATTGTTAGCATTATCAAAATGGAAAATAAAGGGTGAAATAGCAATTACAGGCGGTGAACCTTTAATAAAAAAAGAGTATATCCCTCTTTTAAAATACCTTAATGATGCTAATGAAGTAAGTGACTTGGATATTTTATCTAATGGAACTTTGATAACACAAAACCAGGTAGACGAATTAAAATCTATTTCAAAGCTACGTTGTTTTCAAATTTCGTTAGATGGAGCATATCCCGAAACTCACGATGCTATAAGAGGTAATGGTACTTTTGAAAGGACTTTGAAGAATATTAGAAAATTGATACAAAATGATATCGCGGTTTACATAATGTTTATTACAGAGGTATAACATGCATGATTTACCATCTCTTTTTGATTTAGCAATTAATGAGGGCATTTCTGGGCTTACAATAGAAAGATGTGTTCCTTGTGGTAACGAAAACTGGGAAGCATATTGCAAATGACCCAATTCTATTCAAAAAATCTCAATGCCCTGATGCCGAGCATTCTCTTTGCAAGTCGATTCTGACTGTAAAAAGCATTTAAGGGAATTTCTCATTATATTTTCCACACAATTCCCGGAAGAACCTATTTTAAAGCACTCCTTCATCATGATAGAATACGACTGTGAAAGCTAAAATTGTGAGCATTACAATCGTCAGGATTTACCTTTTTGTTGTTTTATTGATCATCGGATTTTTTAACGCAACTTTCGCTGCATCAACTGAAGGAGGTGCACCCTCTGATCCCCTTGTGCAAAACATCCAGACAAAAGATAATCAGGAACCCGGATTGAGGTTAAACAAAGATTATCTGAAGGGATATATATCAGATACAAAAAATATCCTTACTTCACCATTTCATTGGGAAAAATCAGATTGGATAAACGCTTCACTCATCATTGGAATAACCGCAGGATTCTACGCTTTTGATCAGGATATACAGGAGTGGGTTCAAAAAAATCGAAACGATACCAGTAACGGGATTGCAAGGTTTGTCAAACCCTTTGGTTATGTGGCATATACAATACCGTCTTTAGGGGTGTTCTACCTTTATGGCCACTTTCTTGAAGATAGAAAAGCCGAAAGGACTGCCTTGCTCAGTGTGGAAAGTGTTGTAATCTCCGGTATTTTTACAGAGGCCATAAAATTTGCTGCGCACCGGGATAGGCCACGTGCAGGAGATTCATCTCACTTATCTTTTCCATCTGGACATTCATCTTCTGCATTTGCAATAGCGACTGTCATAGCTTCAGAATACGGTGATAAGGCGTTGATTCCTCCATTGGCATACGGCATTGCTACATTAACTGCTTTATCGAGGGTTAATGACAATGACCATTGGACTTCGGATGTGTTTTTCGGTTCAGCCCTCGGATACTTTATAGGCAAAAAAATTGTAAGTCTGCATTCTAAGAGAGAAGGGAGCAACCTTACCATCTTGCCCTTGATAAGTGGCAGATATACTGCATTGGTACTATCATATAATTTTTAACAATGATGTATAATAATCAAAAAAAATTAAAGGAGTTAACATGGCAATAGCAAAAGAAGGTGACGCAGTAAAGGTGCATTATTCCGGGAAGCTCGCTGATGGTAGCATCTTTGATTCCTCAGAAGACACGCAACCACTGGAATTCGTAATAGGTGAGGGACAGTTGATAGCTGCTTTTGAAAAGGGTGTTATCGGGATGATCTCCGGTGAATCAAAGACAATCAGGATTCCGATGGAAGAGGCATATGGGCCGCACAGGGATGAATTGATATTTGAATTTGAGAGAGAGAGGGCACCTGAAGGTTTTGAGCCAGAAATTGGTGAACCAGTGCCGATGTCTCGGAATGATGGTATGCAGCCTGTAGCTACTGTGATTGGAAAATCTGAGACAGCATTCACTATGGATGCTAATCATCCACTCGCAGGGAAGGATATCACATTCGATATTACCCTCGTGGATATTATTTAGCCTGAATTATTGATCCAATAATACCATTAACCACAGAGGACACAGAGAAACATATTTATTTTTTTCTCAATAAACTCTGTGGTTTTATCATTTATTCAAAATCTTTGCAGCTTCTTTTGCAAAATAGGTGAGGATTACATCTGCGCCCGCTCTCTTGATTGATGTGAGTATCTCCATCATAACGCGCTTTTCATCAATCCAGCCAAGCCTCCCAGCAGCCTTAACAAGTGAATATTCACCACTTACATTGTAAGCTGCAACTGGGACATCAAAGGCATCTCTTACATCAGAGATAATATCAAGATAAGCGAGAGCAGGTTTCACCATAACAATATCTGCACCTTCTTCGATGTCAAGGGCTACCTCTTTCAACGCCTCTCTTCTATTTGCAGGATCCATCTGATAGGAGCGCCTGTCACCGAATTGGGGAGTAGACTCTGCTGCCTCTCTGAAAGGCCCATAGAATGCCGATGCGTATTTCGCCGCATACGACATAATAGGAATTTCTGAAAATCCTTCTTCATCAAGTGCAAATCTGATCGCCTCAACCCGACCATCCATCATGTCTGATGGGGCAACCATGTCTGCCCCTGCCTTTGCATGGGAAACAGCCTCTTTTGATAAAAGTTCGAGGGTAGGATCGTTTTGAACATCGCCATCTTTTATGATTCCGCAGTGACCATGGCTTGTGTATTCGCACATGCAGACATCGGTAATGACAACCAATTCAGGGACTGCATCCTTTATCGCATTGATCGCATTCTGAACAACCCCGTGCTCATCATATGCATTGGATCCGATTTCATCTTTATGTTCTGGTATACCAAACAGCATTACAGAGGGAATCCCCAGGGAATAGACTTCTTTCGCATGCTTGACGATTTTGTCAACAGATTCCTGGAAACATCCTGGCATTGACGAAATCTCTTTTCTAACACTCTTGCCAAAGGTGACGAAAAGGGGATAGATGAAATCATCCGGAGAAAGAGAGGTCTCCCTCACCATTCTTCTGATGGTTTCATTTTTCCTAAGTCGTCTTGGCCTGTGCACAGGGAACATTTTGACTATCCGCAGCTGCTACAACCTGAACCACAAGATGACTCACCACCACTACCACATGATGAAACACCGCCTGTAAAGACAAAGCCTTCTCCATCTTCACCGACATAATAGTCGAACTGCCTTCCTAAAAGGGTTTCTAACGTTTGTTTATCCATGAAAACCTTCAAGCCATTTTTTTCTACGACTTCATCTTCAGGCATCTGCGCTTCCTGTAAATCAAGGCCATAAGATGGCCCGCAGCAGCTTTCTCCAGCAACAAATATCCTGATGCCCCAGTTCTCTTTGCCTTCACCGGCCAGTATGGCCTTTACCTTCTCGGCAGCCTTATCTGTTATTGTCATTCTTTTCTCCCTCAAAAATGTATATTCTTAGCATAAAAAATTACTTCTCAAAAAAGCAAACTTGAACTAAAAACCGGCGGTAACCATGACTTAAAGCCTTTATCGCTGGATTTGGTGTTAACAGGTAATCTTCCAGATATTGACCCAGAGGAGAGATACCTTTATGATAATAACTACAATCACCATGAACCTTTACCTTATTGATGGCAATTCCTATGTCTATCGAGCATATTATGCAATCAGGGGCCTGACGAACTCAAAGGGTCTTCCCACAAATGCAATTTATGGATTTACAAACACACTCCTTAAAATCATAAGAGAAAAAAAACCTGATGGATTAGCTGTCTCCTTTGACTCATCTGCTCCGACAGAGCGGCATAAGCTTTTTGAGGAGTATAAGGCACAGCGACCTGAGACACCGAGTGAACTCATCCAGCAACTGCCACATATACGGGAGGTTCTTGGGGCATTAAACATTAAGATCTTTGAGTTGCCTGGGTATGAGGCAGATGACATTATAGGTACAGTAGCAAAGGAAGCTGCTCAAAGAGGGGTAAATGTATTTATCGTTACCTCAGACAAGGATATGCTGCAGCTTATTGATGACCATATAAAAATCTATGACCCCATGAAAGACCGTATCCTTGATGAAGCATTTGTGGAAGAAAAATTTGGGATCGGTCCTGAAAGAGTTCCCGAATTTATGGCCCTCACAGGAGATGCAGTTGACAATATCCCTGGTATTAAGGGAATCGGCGAAAAGACAGCACGGGAGCTTCTCCTTACATTCAAGAGTATCGAAGAACTTCTCGATCATCCGGAAAGGATAGGAAAAGAGAAACTCAGAACGCTTATTGCAGAGAATGTCGATTTGGCGCGGTTAAGTCAAAAACTATCTACCATTAATACCTCTGTACCTGTTGATTTTGATGTAGAGGAATTTTCCTTACAAGAGCCGGACTGGCAAAAACTCCTGCCCTTGTTCAGGGAATTTGAATTCAGTAGCCTTCTGAAACTCATCCCGGCAGAGGTGACGGGAGAGCGGAAGCATGAGCTTATACGTTCGTTAGACAGACTGAGAGAGATAGTATCAGCTATCAATACGTCTACGACCCATAGGGAGTTTGCTTTTAGTATTGAGGCCACAGATAGAAATCCGATAACTGCAAGTATTGTGGGGATTTCATTGAGTAAAGAGAGCGGCACTGGATACTATATCCCCCTAT
>JAGUWT010000053.1 GCA_020062205.1 Thermodesulfovibrionales bacterium | reverse complement strand
GGCATTTCCTCAACAGGCGGTAGTGGTAATGCAACAACAGGTGGGGGGACAGTTGGTGGTGTAATGGGTAGTAATGGTTTTTCCTCAACTGGAGGCACTACGACTTTCATCTCGGCTTTCGCAATGAGGTTATTACTCAGGAGATAGGATCTTGGATTTTTATCAAAGTATTTTGGTTCTAATGAGATTGTATCATCCAAAAATTTTGCGTTAATACTCTCATTATACTGCGGCAGATATGGTGAAGCCCTCCATGAGTCGTTTATATCATGGGAATCAAGGCCATGAGTTTGTTTAATGTGCCTTGAGGATGTGAACTGTTTGGATTGTTGAGGGTCATAGGAAAGCCAGCCAAGATCAGGGAAAAAGATTTCCATCCATGCATGTCCGCCCTGTCCCATGCTCTGGACAAGAAAGTTGTCGTTACCCACGGGGATTTTCCATGACTCTTTCAGGCTGATACCGCCAACAATCCTTGCTGGTATCCCTGCTGCTCTTAACAATGCCATACTGAGGTGTGCAAAGTTCTGGCAATTGCCAGACTTTTTCTTTAAGGTGGAAAGGGCATCGTATTGGGGCGGGTTGTAGGTATATTTAATGTTGTCTGAAATATAGTTCAATATGGAAGTAACAGCATCGTATTCTGTTGATGCAGTGCCCGTTAACTCTTTCGACAGGGATGTTATCTCTTGGCTGTTACTCTGTACCATATCTGTAGATTTCAGATAAATCATTTCATTCTGTGGAATCTCTTTCAAAGGGAAACCTGACTTGCTCTCCATTGCAGAAAGCTTGGCTTTTATATGTGTATCAAAGGATATGTTAATCCGTGCGTCTCGATTCAGACTATTCCATGTAACTACTTTATAATGGTTGCCAAAGGTATCAGTCTCATCTTCTACCTTTATTGGTTGTGGGTCAAAATTAATATTAAGCCCGTGTAGATTCTGTGAAACCGTCTTATTAGAAAAGGCAGATGGAAGGGCAAATCGAAATGTAAGCTTTGATACTTCTCTGTCAACACTAAAACCTATCTGCTGAGTTACACTGATTTCACTCTCAAGCCTTCCTTCGAGAATGACGGTCTTAGCATGGACAGGATTTGATAAAAGTGTAAGAGATAAAAAATATAGAAGAAAAAAGAAAAATAATTTTTTCATATTTCTTCTCTGGATTCCTGCTTTCGCAGGAATGACAGTATATACCGCCTTATCAACATGAAGGTTTCATAACGAAAAAAATTGTCATTGCGAGCGTAGCGAAGCAATCTCTAAGCGAATGGGATTGCGGAGCCTGTTCCGAGCGAAGCAAGGAATCTCCGAGTTTGCTTCGGCTTTGCCTCGCAACCGCTTCGCTCCTCGCAATGACACCTTTTAAACCCTTTGAAATTTGGGCTATTTCAGCACAAATGCCACCTTTGCACCTGCGAGGAATTGTGACTTCTGGTTGGCAGAGAATATCTTTACTGCATCATCATCAGATACCTGAAGGTCAGATGGGCTTACTGTTGCGGTAGCCTTTACCATTAGAGGATTTTTTGCACCTCTCGATTCAAGGGCAGCCTTTGCTTTATCAACGTTATTGGTATATTCCCCGCAGCCCTGCTCCACAAGGACCTTCTGGCTTATCTTTGAAGGGTCATAAAGGACTTCGCCTTTCGGTGTAAAGATTCTGTTTATAAGGGCAGGCCTGAAATTCTGATCAGTAGCGTCTATAATGAGTCCATCAAATTTTTCTTCGAGTACAACAGGTTTTGGTTTAAATGCATGTTGTGGTTCTAAGACACCCTTTTTGACATTAGGGTCTCCTAACAATTTTTCATACATGAGTTTTGAAAAACTCTGAGGACCTGTCATTCCAATCTTAACGATAACAAGGGCAGATTCTTCCTGTACATTGTATTCCTTATAGACTACCTGTGCACCCTTTATAAAGCCTGCAACCGCAGCTCTCACTGCATCATACTGTAATTCTGCATCTTTCACAAAGGTATCTCCAACTACTGCTACACCATCAAGAATTTCTGCAAGTTGACGATATGCAAGTACAGTTGCCGCCCTTTCTGCTGTGAGTCGCTTCTTCGCAGGTGTGTTTGCTGTTGCAGATGGAAGTCCTTCAGCAACGACAAGAATGTAATCATTGATAAATGCCTGATCGGGTGTTGTTGTGACTGAAAGATTTTTTTCATTGAGCCACTGATTTGCCTTTTGAAATCTCTCATCAATGGCTGATGTCGGTGTTAAGGGTTGAGCAGGTGCTGGTGGTTGTTCGGCAAAGACATAGCCAACCAATCCAATGATTAATAGTAATATAAGAAGCCATACCTTTTTCATACTATCCTCCTTTTTTTAATTTTTAGATTTTCATTCTGGCTTGGGGACAGTCCTGATTCTACGGCTTCGCCCGTAAATCTGGGACAGTCCCCATACTCCATTTGCTAATTGTTAATTGTTATTTGCTAATTGTTACCTAAATTGAGCGATTCTTTTTTTGTCATTCCGACTTGTTCGGAATCTTTCCTTGTTTTAAGAAGGATTCCCGACAAGCGGGAATGACACTTGTTAG
>JAGUWT010000214.1 GCA_020062205.1 Thermodesulfovibrionales bacterium | reverse complement strand
TTATCTAAAGCTTGAGAGAGATCTGCAGCAGTCTGTTCCTGAAACTGGCTTATCTTTATATAACCGATACCGTCTCCTAAAATCTTTGACTTTACACTCTTTATCTTTATTATCTCTCTTGTTATGGTAAAGTCCTTTGTCTCTTTCCAACCCTCTCTGACTATTGTTACCGTGACTTGCGTATTCGGTGCCCCACGCATCTTACTGACAGCATCATGAAGAGCCATATTCTTTGTAAACTCATTGTTTATCTTTATGATCTTATCGCCTGCCTTTATGCCAGCCTTGTATGCCGGGGTATCTTCAATCGGTGCTATGACTGTCAGCATACCATCCTTTATCCCTATCTGAATTCCGATGCCTCCAAACTCTCCCTTCGTTTCAACCTGCATTTCTTTATAAGCCTCAGGAGTCATGAAACCTGAATGAGGGTCGAGTGAACTGATCATTCCTTTAATCGCACCATAGATCAAATCTTTGGCTTTTACATCTTCCACATAGTTCTTTCTGACAATGGAAAGGACTTCTGTAAAGATCTTTAATTCCTCATATCCAGCCTCTGCACCCACAGTGGTTATAGACAATCTTCCGATAAGAATGCCTGTGGAAACAAACGCTAATATGATAACTGCTATCAGGATTATCTTTTTCTTGTTACTCATATATATCCTCCAAGATTTATCTTCTTTTCAGCCAGTGTAATGGATTAACTGGCTTTCCCTTATATCGCAGTTCAAAATAAAGGCCAGAGGCATTCAGAATGCCTGAATTTCCAACCTGCCCGATTGTCTGTCCTTCTTTTATTATATCTCCAACTTTAGAAAAAATCTCTGATAGGCTTCCATAGAGTGTGTGGTACCCATCACCGTGGGTTACAATGATGAGCTGGCCATAGCCTTTGAACCACTCTGCAAAAACTACTTTGCCACTATAGACGGCCTTTGCGATGGAATCAGCGCCTGACTGTATATATATACCGCTTCTGAATACAGGGGTATTAAACTGGGGATCCTTTTGAGAACCATACGGGATTGCTATTTTCCCTTCAACAGGCCAGGGAAGTCTACCTTTCAGTCCTGAAAACCCTTTTGCAGTATATGTATCTGTCTTCTCAGATTCTTTGATAATCTCAAGGAGCCTTTTTGAGGCGTTATTGAGCTCCTCGATCATCTTTTTATAGGAGCCCTTTTCTTTTCTGGCTGAAGCGAGCATCGTTTCTTTATCTTTCCTCTTTTCTACAAGTGCTGCTTCCTTATCCCTGATTTTCTCTTCGTTCTTCAAAAGTTCTGCCCCGAGCTTTGTGAGCCGTTTCTCTTTCTCATTCAGGCCTTCAAGGTTTGTTTTATAGTGCTTCAGGACATTATGTTCAGAGGCAGTAACATATTGTAATGATTTCCAGGTCTTCATCAGTTGTGAAGTGTCTTCACCACTTGTGAGTAATATCGCAAAATCACCCGAATGCCCATATTTCTGCAATGCCCTGAGTTTCCTCCTGATCCATTCCTTCCTTCTTTCAATATTACTTCTATTGTTGGAAATTTCAGCTTCTACCTTTGATATCTCAGCCTGGGTGTCCATAAATTTCTTTCTGTATTTTGTCAGCTCTCCCTCAACCTGACCGAGTTGTTTGTTGGTTTTTTCGAGGTCGTTGAGGACTGAATGCTCACGCTTTTCTGCCTTCTCAAGCCTCTCCTTATGTGTTTTTATTTCTCGCTGTATCTTCTTATATTCATCATGAGGAGTAGCAGCATGACAATTATCAATGAAAAATGCAAACTGAAAAATGGACAGGGAACAGAAAATAGAAAACAGAAAATAGAATGCAGACAATCTGAAATCTGAAATCTGAAATTTGAAATCTAAAATCAATATCTGAGCCTCCCGATAGCTATTGCAGCGCCTGTTATCCCAAGTGTGACCCCTGCTAAAGGAAGGAAAAGCGCAATGTGAGCTGGGAAAATGATTGACTTAAAAAGAGGGATGGTAAGGCTGAGCCGAAGAATGATTGTGTAATATAAGGATACAATACCAATGAGACTTAAGAGACCACCACTAAAACCAATAACAGAGCCCTCTATAATGAACGGCGCCCTTATGAACCCTTTCGTTGCACCTAAAAGCTTGTATGTCTCTATCTCCTTATTCCTCCGATAAAAAAGTATCTTCACCGTACTGTAACAGACGAAAATGATCCCGACTGACATGATGATAATAAATATTATGCCTAACGTCTTAAATCCGACCTTGACAGAATAGAGTGAAGAGAGAAATTTTTCGACATATTCTACCTCGCTGACCCCTTTTATCTCCTTCAGCCTCTCAGCGAGTTTTTTTACAGAATCAGGACCTACTGCTTCTTTTTTAAGCTTTATCTCAATTGAGTCAGGGAGGGGATTTTCATCAAGGCCCTCAAGCACGTACTCGGTATTCTTTAAAAAGGATTTGAGTTCTTTCATAGCTTCATCTTTTGGGATGAACCTCACTGTCTCTATAGCAGTATCTTTTTTGACAGTGTTGATGATATTTTTTGAATCTTCAGATGAAAGATTATCTTTCAAGTAGATCATTATGGAAAATTTCTCAGGCAGTGTTTTGGTTGCTAAATCAATATTGTAAACAGAAAGGGCAGTGATGGCCATAATGAGAAAACATACTGCTATTGTTATCATGGAAAGCAGGTTTATCCACTTTTCATGTAATATGCTTTGGATAGCAAGCCTGAATGCATAGGAAGTCACTGTTTAACCCTTTTCATCTCCGACAAGATTACCGTTATCGAGCTTTAACACCCTTTTCCCGGAATTTCGAAAGAGGTCTCTGTTATGGGTTGCGATGAGTATTGTCGTGCCCTTTGCATTGATATCTTTGAATATTCTTATTATTCCTGCTGAAAGATCAGGATCAATATTCCCTGTCGGCTCATCAGCAAGGATAATGGTGGGTTCGGTAACTACTGCCCTCGCAATGACAACCCTCTGCTGTTCTCCTCCTGATAGCGCATCAGGAGAACTGTCTGCCTTGTGTCTCAGATTCACTATTTTGAGGGATTCATATACTTGTGTCTTTAAATCCTTTTCAGATACTCCCCGTATCATGAGGGAAAGCGCAACATTCTCAAATACGTTTCTGTTATCGAGAAGTCTGAAATCTTGAAAAACGAACCCGATATTTCGCCTTAATAATGGTATGCTTGATTCTTTGAGTTTTTCTACTTCAAATCCGGCTATCGAAATATTTCCCTCATCATGTTTTTCTGCAAGATATATTAATTTGAGAAGTGTTGTTTTCCCAGAACCACTCGGACCGTTTATAAATACCATATCACCTTTATCAATGGAAAAGGTTATATTTCTCAGGGCAGTCTGATTCTCATAATGTTTTGATACGTTCTGGAATTGTATCATCTATTCAGTGCATCTTTAATTGTCTTAACAATATTGTCGGCAGTAAGTCCATATAGTTTTAATAATTCCTCAGGTTTCCCAGAGCATCCAAAGACATCCCTGATTCCCACCCTGATAATCTGGACAGGATGTTTTTCTGATAAAAATTCACTTACAGCACTGCCAAGGCCGCCTATGATCGAATGTTCTTCAGCGGTGATAATGAGTCCGCATGCCTTTGCTGCATTCAGTAATTGCTCATGATCGAGCGGTTTTACTGAGGACATATTAATTACTCCGGCATCTATGCCATCCTGCTTCAGGATTTTTGCAGCATCCAGTGCTATGGATACCATGATACCCATTGCGACTATATTGACATCTTTGCCTGTATGGAAGGTATATGCCTTCCCTCTTTGAAATTGATAATCATCAGGCATTACTGAAGGAACTTTAGACCTTCCGAGTCTCACATAGACAGGACCATAATAATCTGCAATTGCATGAACTACCTGTTTGGTCTCGTTTCCATCAGCAGGGACGATGACCGTCATGTTTGCAAGAACCCTCATGAGCGCAACATCCTCTAATGCCTGATGTGATGCACCGTCTTCACCCACGGTAATGCCACTGTGGGTTGCTACAAGCTTTACATTGAGATTTGAATAACATATGGTTTGCCTTATCTGATCCCATGCCCTGCCTGTCTCAAAGACTGCAAAGGTTGATGCAAATGGGAGTTTGCCAGTAAGCGACAATCCACTTGCGGTGCCGATCATGTCCTGTTCAGCGACTCCCATATTAAAAAACCGTTCAGGGAATAACTTTGCAAATTTTATTGTCTTGGTAGAACATGACAGGTCTGCATCAAGAACAACCACATCATTCCGCTTCTTGCCGAGTTCGAGGAGGGCCTCACCATAGGCATCCCGTGTGGCAATCTTAAGTTCGGAGTTCGGAGTTTTTAGTTTGGAGTTAGTAATCCCTCCACTCCCCCCTTTAGTAAAGGGGGGTGAGGGGGGATTTGTTTTCTGTTCTTTATTCCCCATCTCCAAGCTCCTTTAATGCCTTCTCAAGCTCCTCTTGTGTAGGTGCTATCCCGTGATACTCAACCTTTCCCTCAAAGATGGATACTCCTTTCCCCTTGACAGTATGGGCAAGAATTAAGCTTGGTTTGCCCTGTACCTTCTCTGCCGCATGAAGAGCTGATAGGATTGCCTCCATATCGTGTCCGTTAATTTCAATCACATGCCAGCCAAATGCCTTCCATTTTTCTCTAATAGGTTCAATAGCCATTACTTCATGACAATGCCCATCTATCTGTAGACCGTTGTTGTCAATAATTGCACATAAGTTATCAAGCCTGTAATGTGCAGCAGACATTGCAGCCTCCCATACCTGCCCTTCCTGTATCTCACCATCTCCGAGAAGACAATAGACACGGGAGCTCAATCCATCCATTTTAAGGCCTATGGCAATCCCATTCGAAATTGAGAGCCCTTGCCCTAATGAACCTGTTGATACTTCAACTCCTAAGAGCAGCGTTGAACTCGGATGTCCCTGAAGCGGACTTCCAATTTTGCGTAATGTAGTGAGTAACGACATATCAAAATATCCCGAGAGTGCGAGAACCGTATATAACAAGGGCGCTGCATGGCCTTTTGAAAGAATGAACCTGTCCCTTTCTCTCCAATGAGGATCCTTGGGATTATGCCGCATTTTGTAGAAATAGAGCGCTGTAACAATATCAGCAGCAGATAGGGAACCACCAGTGTGGCCTGAACCTGCTATGGTAAGCATTTTTAATATCTCAATCCTGACCGTCTTAGCCTGTTTTTTCAAAAAGAGAATCAATTCCTCTGTGCTGATTGGCGTTTGCGTCATTTACTGATGAGCATCCTCCGTTTTTGTTTCTTCAGGTTTATCTTCTGTGTATGTCCCGTCTAAAAGCTCTTTTATCATGCCTTTATGCTGTTCTTTGAGCAATTTCCTCACCTTTTCTTTATAATCAGGATCGTTTAACATGTCTGCATAACTGGTCTTCTCGGAAGCAATGATCGTACCCTTTAAATACAGGAATGTTGTTATGACAGGGTTGTTTTTCCCATTATCCTCTGTCTGGATATGGTAGATGTTTCCCTTGTACGTGATATTTGTGTTAAACCCGAAAAGTTTCACTCTTGTTTATTGCATATTGATTTCATTGAGATTTATTATATATCGATAAGGGAACATTGTAAATGACTATTGTAATTCAATAATACAATTAACCACAGAGAGCACAGAGGAAGACATGAATCAGGTTTTAAAATTTAATCACAAGAATTTCTCGAAGCTCATGAGGCTATCCGATAATACATTTTTGTCATTGCGAGCTACCGAAGGTAGCGTGGCAATCCGACGAAGTCGTTGCGAGGGCTTTAGCCCGTGGCAATCCCATCTGAGATTCCTCGCTTCGCTCGGAATGACACAAAGTGTCAGATTGCTTCGTCGTCCTGAATGCTTTCGGGACTCCTCGCAATGACATTAAAATCAGGCAAATAATTAATGTCAGGCATAGCAATATGGATAACAGGGCTTCCAGGAAGCGGCAAGAGCACAGTAGCAGATGCATTTAAGAACAGCCATCCTGAATTTCTTATCCTCAGAATGGATGAGTTCCGCAAGATCGTGACGCCTGAGCCAACCTATTCTGATTCAGAGCGAGAAATAGTTTACAGGGCACTTGTCTGTCATGCCAGGATACTCACAGAGCTTGGACATAATGTCATCATTGATGCTACCGGTAACCTCAGGAGATGGCGTGAACTTGCACGAGGACTCATCCCCAGATATATAGAGGTATATCTCAGATGCCCTGTCGAGATATGCATGCAGCGAGAAAGACAGAGGTTACAAACGTATGAAGCGCCAAAGGATATTTATAAAAAAGGTGCTGAAGGCTGGCCTGTGCC
>JAGUWT010000254.1 GCA_020062205.1 Thermodesulfovibrionales bacterium | reverse complement strand
TCGGATGGAATCAAGAAGTTTATACAATACTGGGGGCAAATAAAAGGACTCATAAATGAAACATTAGTGTTTGACTCCAAGCTGACCCGATATGGGATACTTTATGAAATGGACAGTGATGATATCAAGTTTATCACCTTAAGAAAGAGGAGTAAAAGACTTATAGAGGAAACATTAAATATCCAGGAAAAGAGCTGGCAGAAAGTCTTCAAACAGTTTATAGACATGCCCGGACAGATTGATTACATTTTTCGGGTTCACGATAGGTAAACTTACAGAAGTTTTTTTCCTATCATAAAAAAAATTATTTCTTGTTTTTTGTCCTCCCGATACTCCTTCTACACTGCTGTATATTGCTTTGAAACAGGGACAAGGGTCACAAAGTTGTTAAGATTTATCACGTATTCTATGGTATAATTTTATTGCAAACCTCTGTGCCCCCTTAGCTCAGTCGGATAGAGCACAGGTTTCCTAAACCTGGTGTCGCAGGTTCAATTCCTGCAGGGGGTACCATATTTTTATATAAGAATCAATAATTTTGAAGATTTCCAGCCCCTTTTTGGCACCCCTTTTCCCATTATTGAAAAAAAAGCCTTAACAGGCTAATATCTATATCAATGGAAATTCAGTTCCGGGATGGTGACATAATCATCGTCAACCCTCACATCAAGCCTGACCACAACGATTATATAGTCCTCAAGAACGAAGAGGAAGAGGCAGTCTTCAAACAGCTAAAAAAATACGGAAAGGCAAGGTTCCTCCACCCCCTAAACCCGATATATCCGGACATCGAACTTTCAGATAAACATCAGTACAGAATTATTGGGAAGGTAGTGGAGGAGACGGGGTATGAAAAGGAAAGGTGATATTGCAAGACCTGACCCTCTCCTGTCCTTCTTTATGTACAAAGGCCAAATGCCACAGCCACCCGATCCTGCTAATCTTCTTTTCACTAATCTCTTTGTCAGAAGAGAGAGAACAGAGACTCTCCACATTTTATCTTTGGGATTACATGCAATCTCAGAAAATTGCGAAAATTTATTGAATGATGCGAAGCTTCTTTTAGATTCAGGCAGGTACTCACGAGCCCATTTCCTAATAGCAACAGCAGATGAGGAAATGGCTAAAATATATATTTTGCTGGATGCCTGCAAATTAGATTTTACACGCCATGAAGGTCCTTTGCGACGACTTTGTCGTGCTTTCTATAGCCATGTTGAAAAATATGCTTATAATCAAATATATCGTAGTGACATAAGGGATCTTCAGCAAGCCAAAGAACTATTTCATATCGAATTGCAACGTTGGTGGCCATCCGGCTTTGAATCCGGCGAACCTGATTTGCCGCATGATACTCATTTTGCGCGTGAATCTAATTTATATGCAGATTTTATTGACTTCGATCAAGCGTGGTGGATACCATCAGACAGATATTCTCAAAATTATTTTGAAATGTTGCTTGGAAATAATCCATTTGAAACGTCACGGCGGGCCTTTGCAAAGATCAAATTTTCCCTTGAAGAGCAATTATTGCAAGAAGGGGCATTAGACATTTTAAATGCCATCTTCAAAAATAATTACATAAGAGAGGATATGACCAATGATCGCTTATTTCGGTTCTACGATCAAGTTGCAGAAGCAATTGAAAAAACTTTGAATATACCTCAGAATAGATTTAATGAATCCATTTTGAGATACTGGCCGCTGTATCATTTCCTTCAAAATTCTCCTTAGACTGTTCGCGTATATTCTTTAATTGTTTATAAATTCTATAAATTATAGATATTAAATATGCTTAAGAGAGACAAACTTGTTAAACGGCTTTACAGTATTAATGAGGCGGCTCTTTATCTTGGTCACTCTGAATGTGCAGTCAGGGAGATGATATGGGCTGGGAAACTACCTTACGTGAAAGATGGCAAAAGGATCCTGCTTGATATTTATGACATGGACGAATGGATCGATAAGAATAAAACACGGTTCACTTATTGAAGGGAGGGTAATCATGAGAATAGAATTTGAACCACAGGACATAGATTTCATAGCCCAGAGAGTTGTTGATCTCTTAAAACCTATTCTCGCTGCGAAGAAGGAAAAAGCCGATGACATGATTTTTGATGTAAAGGAACTGGCCGAATACCTTAAGGTATCATCACACTGGATCTACGAAAGAACCCATCTGAAACAGATCCCTCATATAAAGGTCGGAGGATTTTTGAGATTCAGCAAGAAGGATATCGACAAGTGGCTTGACACCTATGCTATAAAATCGCACCTGCTCTGATCTCACGTTTCAGTACATTTTAGGCGCAATTATTCACATATTAGTTGAAATTTGACACACTTGTTGTAGTAGCCTGCTATTTATTTGTTTACTATACTGAATGTGTTATAATTCATCTAATTTATGATAATTGACATATAGAATATACTGAAATGGAAACAATATCAGGTTTAGGGAAAGAAGACAGAAAGAGGCTATCAGCCATATTCAGAGAAACGAAAGGCACGGTTTCGGTACGAGACGCAGCCGGTATTTTAAAGGTTTCTCCACCCGATGCAGCGAAGATGCTCTCCCGATGGGCAAAGAAGGGGTGGCTTTCCCGGGTGAAGCAGGGATTGTATATCCGGATTCCACTTGAATCCCGTACATCTGACATCCCTGTTGAAGACCCATGGATTATTGCTGACCGCTTGTTCTCACCCTGTTACATCGGTGGATGGAGTGCTGCTGAATATTGGGACCTCACAGAACAAATTTTCCGTACTATTGTCGTGTTGACGACACAGAAACCAAGAAACCGTGCTCCTGTCATTAAGGGAACCAGCTTCTTGATTCGCACAATATCGGAGAAAGCACTTTTCGGAACTAAGCCTGTCTGGAGAGGACAGGTGAAAGTCTCTGTTTCAGACCCCTCCCGTACAATACTGGATATGCTGATTGATCCGAAACTCGGCGGTGGGATTAGGTCAACCACAGACATGTTTTTAAATTACCTGAAGTCAGAGAATAAAAACATTGAGCTACTGATCGAATATGCAAAACTTCTGAATAACGGTGCTGTCTTTAAACGCCTCGGCTTCCTTTTAGAAAAATATGCCCCGGACCAAAAGGTTGCCATTGACGAATGCAGGGCACGGCTAACGAAGGGATATGTTAAGCTTGATCCTGCTTTAAAGGCTGAAAGATTGATAACACGCTGGAGGCTGTGGGTGCCGGAAAGCTGGGCGAAGGAGAGCTGATGTGATTGACCGTCAGGAGATAATGGACTTCTCCAGAGAGTTTGGTCTCACTGCTAACATCATCGAGAAAGATTATGTGCTCGGGTGGCTATTGGCAGGGATTTCGAATCATCCTGAACTCGGGTCAAGATGGATTTTCAAAGGCGGGACGTGCCTGAAGAAGTGCTATTTTGAAACATATCGATTCTCTGAGGACTTGGATTTCACAGTTCTACACGGTGACCATCAAGATGAGACTTTCCTGATCAGTTTGTTCAAAGAAATTGCAGGTTGGGTCTATGATGCTTCAGGCATTGAAATACCACGTGAACCTATCCGATTCGATGTTTATACAAATCCACGCGGCAAGATCTCAGTCCAGGGAAGGCTTGCTTATCGAGGACCCTTACTGCCGGGTGGTGACCTACCACGCATAAAGCTGGATTTAACAGACGATGAAGTCTTAGTCTTGGATCCTGCCAGCCGTGAAGTACACCATCCTTACTCTGACAGGCCAGATGACGGCATTCACGTCCAATGCTACTGCTTTGAAGAAGTCTTTGCTGAAAAGATCAGAGCATTGGCAGAGCGTTTGAGACCCAGGGACCTCTATGACGTTATCCACTTATACAGGCATGATAGTGCAAAGCATGACCGCGCCATTATTCTGGACACCCTGGAAAAGAAATGTGCGTTCAAAGGAATATCTGTGCCGACAATGGAGATCCTTGAGAGCAAACCCGAACGTGCTGAGCTGGAGACAGAATGGGAAAATATGCTAGGGCATCAAGTACCTGTTTTGCCGCCTTTTGAACAGTTCTGGCAGGAGCTGCCGGAGATATTCGAGTGGTTATATCGTGCAGTTGAAAAAGTTGCGCCTGCAGCCATACCTGTTGGGAGACAGGTTGTTGATACTGCTTGGCACCCACCGGCAATGGCAACGGCATGGCGCACTTCAATACCGCTTGAACCTATTCGCTTTGCGGCTGCAAACCATCTTTGCGTCCAGTTGAATTACATTGATGCAAACGGTAATTGGAAAAGACCTATCATTGAGCCATACTCGCTGCGCCGCACCAGAGAGGACAATCTATTGCTCTATGCCGTAAAGCATGAAACTGGGGAAGATAGATCATATAGAATTGATCGAATTAAAAGCGCAGAAGTCACAAAGATTCCTTTTACACCAAAGTATGCCATTGAATTGACTCCTACAGGCCCGATATCTGCCCCTCCGAAAACCGCTGTTTATAGTGATGTAAGAACCTCAAGACCAAGAAAGACACGATCAGTTGTCAGGAGACTGAGGAGTGTAACCTCAAGCTATGGACCTAAATATGTTTTCAAATGCAATTTCTGTGGCAAAAAATTTACTCATAAAACAAATGATCCCAACCTCAACAAACATAAAGACAAATATGGGAATCTCTGTCCCGGCCGCACCGGTTTTTATGTAACTACGAAGTATTAGGTTTTGCATCATTCTTTCTTTCAAGGGCAATCCCGAATGCTTTCGGGACTGAGCGATAGGGGACTATGGATAAACCCTGTGCCTGCGCATGGCGGGCGGGTAGCAGGCACACCTCCAATATGTCATACGTAACTCTCTGGACACCTTACACCTTTTGATTTTAGCTTGCCCAATTCTTACACCTCGCTAAAGGAATTTAAAGACTCCAAATTTTCCTCTTGATCATTCTATCTCGCCTGTCTTACGATATTCACATAAATAGGGGGATCTGTAATGGTTGAAAAGGGGAATAAATCTCAATCTCACCTCAATAACACTTACTTTTACGAAAATGCATAAGAACGACGTGAAAGAAATAAAACTTGAAACTTTAGAAGAATTAATGCAGTTAACTGTGGCAGCAAGAAGCTTTGAGGACTTAACTCAGAGAATTGTTGAGAAATGTGCCGGCCTTCTTCGCGCTGAGTTATGCACGCTATGGCGGCGTATCAGGGAAGGAGGACAGGATAAATTGGTTCTCGGGGGAAGTGAGGGTTTCAGAAGGAAACCTAGGGAGGAAATCCCAATTTATAAACTCAATTGGGATGCAACGGACGATAAAGACATAGAAGGAGTTACCGCGTGGATTGCTATAAGGCGTGTACCATATCGTGTGAATTCATTTATTGAGTTGGACGAACATCCATCTCACAGAGGGAGATGGGATAGGATTCAGTGGGATGCACAAGCGGATAGCAGATTTAAGTCATTAATAGGAATTCCTCTCCTTGTAGAGGATAATGTCGTAGGTGTTTTAAAATGGGAGAACAGTTTAAATCCTGAAGGATTTTCTGAGAACGATTTTAATCTTGCCAAAAATCTAGCACCCTTTATTGCTATTGCACTGGAGGCAATGAATGTAAGGGAAGAACATGAAAAACATAGACAAGAAATTTTGAAAGGACTAACTGTTGCGCTTTTAAGTCCATTTGAACCCAGAAAACTGTATAAGCAGATTGTTGATACAACTGCGGATTTGTTATATGCTGACCTTTGCACAATGTGGTTATGTGACAGTGATAGAAGAGTGCTGAGATTGGCAGCAGCTCATGGCGTTCGTTTAAGAGAAGAAGATATCCCCGTTTATCAATTAAATTGGGATGTAAAGAACGATCAAGATATACAAGGCATTACCGCATGGATAGCACTTAGAGGCAAGTCATTTTTTGCAAGATATTTTGAAGACCTGAAAAAACACCCTTCACATAGAGGGGTATGGGATTTAGTACAATGGGATGGACAACCAGATAAACATTTTGGTTCACTATATGCTGTTCCTCTTGTTGTTAACAACTTAGTTCATGGCGCTCTTGGGGTAGCAGGCACACCGAAGTCTGAAACTCTAAGCAATTTTTACTTCAAGCCTCTTGCCGAGGGCGGTAGCAACTTTCTCCAGGGTTGACAGCTTGATGTCTTCAGCGTGGTTCTCGATTCGTGATATAGCAGTTTTCTTTGTCTTCAGTCTCCTTGCAAGCTCTTCCTGAGTCAGGCCGGCAGACTCGCGGGCATGTTTGAGCACTACTCCGATTTTAAACTGCTCATACCCCTCGTCATATCCTTCGGCAAAACTCCTGTCTCTCTTTTTTCTTTCGTGAATATATTTCTTCAGGTCATTAGTCTTTGGCATAATGATATGTTAACTTTTGAGTTAACTTTTGTGAAGATATTGATTTTATAGCATGCATGCTATATACTAAATTATGGATTGGACAATCGAGTACTATGTAACTCCCGAAGGGAGATGTTTTGTAAAAGAGTTTATCGATTCCTTATCCGCTGAGGGACAAGCAAAGTATATTTTTATCACCCGATTGCTCCAGGAATATGGAATTCATGTAAAGGAACCGTATGTGAGACAGATTACAGGTCACAAGAAGCTGTATGAGATCAGGATTAAGGATAAATCAGGTATCAGCAGAATATTATACTTTGCCCATACAGGCAAGAAATTTGTCCTATTGCACGGCTTCATAAAAAAGACGGATAAGACTCCTGCGAAGGAGATAGACATTGCAGAACAAAGAATGAAAGAATATCTTTCGAGAGAGGTGTAACATGAAAAAGATAACGTACGAAGGACATGTAAAGGAGTTGCTCAAGAATAAGAAAGTCAGGGAGGAATACGAAGAACTTCTTCCTGAGTACGAGCTTGCACGGAGCATCATTGAGCAGAGGCTGAAGAAAAAGATGACCCAGGAAGAGGTAGCCAGGAAGGCCGGCATGCCTCAGTCTACTATTTCCCGGATCGAAGGCCTTACGCATGGACTCCCAAAGATTTCTACACTGAAAAAGATAGCGAATGCCCTCGATGCGAAAGTTGTTGTTAGGCTTGAATCCAGAAGGGCATAACCATGAAAAAACGAACGTCTAAACAGTGTGAAAATGATA
The DNA here is from genome assembly GCA_020062205.1 of Thermodesulfovibrionales bacterium. Taxonomy (GTDB): domain Bacteria; phylum Nitrospirota; class Thermodesulfovibrionia; order Thermodesulfovibrionales; family SM23-35; genus VGWY01. The sequence goes on along the minus strand of JAGUWT010000254.1, from coordinate 1,052 downwards.
TCCCTTCGGAGCGGTTTCCTGAGGAGAGGCTCGTTGCGGCGTTCAGAGTGGCGGGGGAAGCTTTCAAAAAGACGAAACTGACAACGCAGGACATTAATAATACTGTGAAGGAAGTCAGAAAAAAGGCTTACAGAAAAAGGAGGTAATACTACTGTACTATCCGACCTTTTCCATCAGCCATTCTTTGATGAGCACGTCTTCGCTTTTGTGGAGTCTCTTGGCTTTGCTCTTGATCTTTTTGAAAAGTTCCATGTCGAGCCCGACATATTTCTTTTTCTGCAGTTTGAATTTGATGTCTGTCACCTCTCTTACATCCTCAAACTCAAAAATATCGTGCTCGTCGAAATAATCACTTGCCTCTGATATGGTCATTTCCTTATGTTTACTTTTTTTCATATCTCCTGCGCTCCCGGGTGTTCATATCCCTTGCTGTGATAATCAGGGCTTTATTGCCAAGCTTCCTAATAAAAAATACTGATAAATATCTGCCGCTTTCTGTTCTGCCAAGGGCATTATACAAATCTTCTCCCTCGACTTTACCGTTTTCTCTTTTGAAAATTCTGCATTTGCCTGTAAAGATTTCTTCAACTTCTTGAGGGAGGACGCCGTGTTTCCAAGCGATTTTTTCTACTATAGTATCCAACCATATTATATCATCAATGACGAATGCCAGATTCTTTCTCCTGTTTTCCGCCTTCCAAATTGTTTCCCATTATACCATAGACACCATGAACTGATTTTTTCAGGCAGATAGCCAAACGTGAAAAAATCGTGAAACGAATACATCAAAAAGCGTCAAAACATATCAAACTATATATAAGCATCGAAGCCGCTTGTACCCTTGATCGGCAAGCACATATCTGGTATTTTCAAGCACTTGTAAAGTCCCCCGGTTAGGTTTCCTAAACCTGGTGTCGCAGGTTCAATTCCTGCAGGGGGTACCATATTTCTTCCTTTTTTTTGATATACTAACCTTGAAAATATCAAAATATTAAGGGAGTTAAGCAACAGACAATGAGAACCGTAGTCTTCATCGTATCCACAGTACTCCT
>JAGUWT010000064.1 GCA_020062205.1 Thermodesulfovibrionales bacterium | reverse complement strand
GGAGCCTGTCCCGTACTCGTTACGGGAGTCAAGCGTTCGACTGAGCTCACGCCGAAGGCCGGATAATGACAACATTCGCATATTTTTACTTTGGGGACAGTCCCGATTCTACGACTCCACTTCGTTTCGTCCGTAAATCTGGGACAGTCCCCTTATGACTTTAGTATTCTGTTAGCACAAAGAGGAATAAAAATTGTATCATGCTAAACATCTTATCTATGTGTTATTCCCGCTTGTCGGGAATCTTTCTTAAAGAAGGATTTCGGACAAGCCGAAATGACAGAAAAATCAGGAGTATTTTCAGATGAAAAATATAGGCGGACAGGCAGTTATAGAAGGCGTTATGATGAAGGCACCAAAGGGCTGGACAGTGGCGGTCAGGGGGCCAAAGGGGGATATCCATGTGAAGAGGGAGAGGGTGAAAGAACTTCCCATGATTCTAAAACTCCCCCTGATGCGCGGGGTAATAGCACTCTGTCAGGCGCTCACCATCGGTATTAAAGCTATAGAGTTCTCAGCGAGCAAGACCTATGAAGAGGAAGAAAAGCCTCTGAGCCCTCTTGGTATAGGCCTCACCATCGGGTTTGCCTTAATCCTTAGTATAGCCCTCTTTATACTATTTCCATTATATGCAACTAAGCTCATGGGGATTCTATTCACATCTGTTTCTAAAAGCTCATTTATCTTTAATCTTGTAGATGGGGTTATCAGGATACTTATTTTTCTGGCATATATCGTTGCAATCGGCATGTGGAAAGAGATGAGGCGGATATTCGAATACCATGGTGCAGAGCATAAGGTAATCCATGCATATGAGAACGGGATGGAACTCACTGTTCAAAATGTGAAGCACTACAGTCCCCTCCACCCTCGTTGTGGCACAAGTTTTCTCCTGATCGTTATGGTTATAAGTATATTTACTTTTTCGTTCATCCCCCAGGAATGGGTGTTCACGTATAAGTTTCTCTCAAGGATAATCCTCATCCCTGTTATTGCTGGCCTTTCATTTGAGGTTTTGAAACTCTCATCAAAAATGAAAAACAACCCTTTTATCTCTATAATGATACAGCCAGGCCTTTTGCTGCAGAGGCTTACAACAAGAGAACCTGATGATTCACAGATTGAAGTTGCCATCAGGGCAATCGAAGAGGTTCTCAGAATAGAGGAACAAAATGCTTGAAAAACTGAAATCAATACTAAGTAAATATGAAGAACTAAATACTCTTCTGATGGAACCAAAGGTGCTGTCGAACCCTGCTGAGCTTCAGAAATACTCAAAAGAGCAGTCAGATCTCCAGCCGCTTGCTGAGAAGATAAGAGAATACCTGAAGTTGCTTTCTGATATAGAAGAGACAGAGGAGATTTTGGAGGGTGGAGATGGCGATTTGCGCGAGCTTGCTGAGGCAGAGCTGTATGAACTCAAAGAGAAAAAGCCCAAAATAGAGGAAGCTCTCGAGATTATGCTTCTCCCAAAAGACCCAAGAGATGAGAAGAATGTTATCCTTGAGATAAGGGCAGGTACAGGAGGGGAAGAGGCTGCCCTTTTTGCCTCTAATCTGTTCAGAATGTATTCAAAATATGCCGAACATAAGAGATGGAAGGTGGATATGATAGAGCTGAATTCTACAGGGCTCGGTGGTGTCAAGGAAGTTATTGCATCCATACAGGGGAAAAGCGCATATAGCAGACTCAAATACGAGAGCGGTGTCCACAGGGTTCAGCGTGTTCCTGTTACAGAGGCATCGGGAAGGATTCATACATCTGCAGCGACAGTTGCAGTACTCCCTGAGGCAGGGGAGGTTGATATCAAGGTTGATGAAAAGGATTTGAGGATAGATACCTTCTGTGCTTCTGGACCAGGTGGTCAGGGGGTTAACACAACTTACTCTGCTGTAAGGATCGTGCATATACCAACAGGGCTTATTGTCCAGTGTCAGGATGAACGCTCTCAGATTAAGAATAAAGAGAAGGCAATGAAGGTCTTGCGTTCAAGACTTTACGAGGCTGAAATGGAAAGGCAGGAGAAAGAGAGGGCTCAGGAGAGGAAATCACAGGTGAAAACCGGTGACAGAAGTGAAAAGATAAGAACATATAACTTTCCCCAGAACCGTATTACAGACCACAGGATAAGCCTTACACTTCATAGACTCGAACAGGTGCTTGAAGGGGATCTCGATGAGATAATAGATGGTCTGATTGCTCACTATCAGACAGAAAGACTAAAGGAACTTTAAAAACCACATTCTGTGTCTTGCTCTCTCTTTGGGAGAGCTTTTAAAAGGTTTATATGCCATTCAGAAGATTGGTTGATAGTGCAAATAATGCTATAGAAGGAATCCTCCATGCTGCGAGGACACAGAGACATCTAAAGTATCATCTTTATTCTGCCGCATTTGTTTTAGTATTGAGCTATGTCCTTGGCGTAGAGAGGACAGATTTTCTGATTATATCCATTGCTGTTATCCTCGTCCTGCTTGCAGAAATGATTAATACAGCTATCGAATATGGAGTGGATTTAATCTCACCCGAGTATAGTGAAAAGTCAAGGATTGTGAAGGATGTAGCTGCCGGTGCAGTCTTAATCACTGCCGTTGGTGCAGTTGTCCTTGGCTATATCATACTCTTCCCATATTTCAGCAGGGCATTTGAGAGAGGCATCTATATAGCAAAGCATTCAAAACATGAAGTTGCACTCATTTCGATTATCCTGATTTTAATCCTTGTGATAATGCTCAAGGCAGCGTTCGGGAAGGGGCATCCCTTGCGCGGAGGTATGCCGAGTGGTCATTCTGCCGTAGCCTTTTCAGTATGGGTTGCGGTTACTTATATCACAGAAAGTTTTTCCGCTTCGTTCCTCTGTTTTATCCTGTCTGTTGTCATTGCCCAGAGCAGGGTTGCGGTTAAGGCACACACTCCTTTAGAAGTAATCACAGGGGCTTTTTTAGGGGCAGGACTTACGTTTTTGTTGTTTATAATTTTTTACTAAAATCACAGCTCCAGCAGTGTCAGCCCTGACGATGGATCAAACTTCCTCTGTGCATGAATCCCTTCTATTTCAATAATGACAGCCTCAAGGATAAGAAATGTCTCTGACACCTCTCTGAGGCAGCCGACTTTAACTACATCTCTTTTTCCAAATGCTCCGTGAAAATGAACCTTTGGTTCATCTCCTTGCCAGAATATCGTACCAATGCCCAAAACTTCGGTACTTTCCCTTATTTCCCTCCATACAGGAATTGGAGGAAGTTCTTCCTTTTCGGGTCCGACGACAATCTTTCCATGCCTTATTCCACCAATAAGATAAAAAACCGCACTTCGTATGGTTTCCTTTTTTGCCATATCAATGATATTTTTAATAATATCCTCACCGTCTTCAAATCGTGCTACAACAACTCTCCCTGTTTTCCCTATTTGATATTTCATAAAACCTCCTGAAAATATGTATTGAGTCTCTTAATAGCCCCTATCTTTTCGGTATTGCCTATTTTTGCTGATTGTATTGCAATCTTTATGACATTGATAGTCTTATCGTATGTTTTTCTGTCAACAGGAAAGGGTGTGCCATCTTTCCCTCCGTGTGCAAAGCTAAAGCGTGCAGGGTCTCGGTAACTCGGAGGTTTTCCGTAAATGAGTTCTGACACAAGGCTTAATGCCCTTATTGTTTTTGGTCCAACTCCTTCAATTTCAAGAAGGTTCTCAAAATCTTCAGGCTGTCTCTCATAGGTTTTTGTGAGAATCCTGTAGAGTCTCTTCGGATTTACATCAGTCAGAGTTACATTATGCCTTTCGGGTAAGGATAACGCACAGATTGACTTCACTTCCTGTATGGCCCTGTCGGGTTTTTCTTTTGATAATGCTACTGAAACCTTCCTCGCATCTTCACTTTCAAGCGAGACCATATTTAAAGTCCTCTGCCTCATATCACAGCATATTGCCTTATGTGGTTCTATGACAAAATCCTTAACATCTTCTCCTAACCAATGATAACGCCGTGCTGTCTTATTTACCGTATTCATCCCTTGCTGAATCACGGCCCAATCGCCTTTATATGTGAAAATGAAGACATGGTGATAGAGCTGATAGCCATCCTGAACAGCAGTATTATCAACCTTCGCTGACATCCTGCTTGCATAAATCAATGGTGTGGGATTGATGGAATATTTGTCTGCATAACTGACAATGTGTTCCGGGGTTTTTCTTGATGTTGAACCCTTCCCTCCTGCTATAAAGATTCCAAGCCCTTTCTCCATACCCTTAATGCCTTCCTTTAAGGCACCGGTAACCGTGGTTGTTAACCCACTACTATGCCAGTCAAACCCGAGTATACAACCAAGGGCCTGGAACCAGTATGGGTCAGAGAGCCTTCTCAGGAGTTCAGAAGAACCGAATTCTGTAACAAGTGCGGTAATGATCTCTCTCGATAAGGCGGTCATCCTCGAAAAGAGCCACTTGGGGGCTTTACCGTAATGAAGGGGCAGCGTTGCAATACCAGTCTTTGGCATGGTCTATTTTAACCTCTATATTAAAAATAACCACAGAGAACACAGAGGAATTACTAAGGAGTTCATAAGTAAGGTCACGTTATATGTCATTCCCGCTTGTCGGGAATCTTTCTGAACGATTCTGGACAAGCCAGAAGGATTGCGGACTGATCCCTGACAAGCAGGGACAAGAGCCGC
>JAGUWT010000248.1 GCA_020062205.1 Thermodesulfovibrionales bacterium | reverse complement strand
TGGTACTGTAAGAGCTTTGGAAAGACAGGCAATGTCAAATGAGGGGAAAACTGTAAAATATCACTTTGAAAAGTCTAACCTCAAAATTCTTTGAGGATGGTTTTCCATATAAAGGTTTTCAATACAATAAGGAGATGCTATGCTTAATGATAAAGTAATTTTAATCACAGGTGGGACAGGCTCATTTGGTAAAAAGTGTACAGAAATTATCCTAAAAAGCTATAAGCCCAAAAAGCTTATTATTTTTAGCCGTGATGAGTTAAAGCAGTATGAAATGCAGCAGATTTTTAACGAAAAGGATTACCCATGTATACGGTACTTCATTGGCGATATAAGAAGTAAAGATAGGCTTTACAGGGGATTTTATGGTGTCGATTACGTAATCCATACGGCAGCCCTTAAGCAAGTCCCTGCTTTGGAGTATAATCCTTTCGAGGCAGTTGAAACTAATATCATCGGGGCACAGAATATTATAGATGCTGCTATCGATAGTGATGTTAAAAAGGTCATTTTTGTTAGTACTGATAAAGCGGTAAATCCAATTAATCTATATGGTGCCACCAAACTCTGTGCTGAAAAGCTGTTTGTAACAGGTAATTCTTATGCCGGTGGGAAAACCAAATTTAGTGTTGTCAGGTACGGTAATGTTGTGGGAAGCAGAGGAAGTGTGATACCATTTTTTTTAAAATACAAACAAAATGGTGGTTTGCCTATTACTGACCCCAGAATGACTCGCTTCTGGATTACATTAGAGCAAGGAGTAGAGTTTGTGATTAAATGTATCGAAATGATGCACGGAGGCGAAATTTTCGTTCCCAAAATTCCCAGTATGAAGATTGTAGATCTCGCAAAAGTTATTTGTCCTGAATGTAGAATAGAAGTTATCGGCATAAGACCAGGTGAGAAGGTGCACGAAGTATTAATATCAAAAGATGAAGCAAGAAGGACTATTGATGCAGGCGATTTTTTTGTTATCCAGCCCAATTTTCCATACTGGAATTTTGAAGCTCGGTATAATGGAAACCCACTACCAGATGAATACGAATATACAAGCGATAATAACAACAAATGGTTACCAGTTGATGAACTGAAAGAAATGATTAAAGATATAAGAATTGAGTAGGAAATGCCAGAATTTATCCCTTACGGACATCAATGGATAGATGATTCGGACATAGAAGAGGTTGTTAAGGTATTAAAATCAGATTGGCTTACCCAAGGTCCCAAGATATTAGAATTTGAAGAAAAATTAGCCGAATATTGTGGTTCCAAATATTCCGTTGTTTTTAGTTCAGGTACCTCTGCCCTTCATGGAGCATATTTATCCTTAGGATTGCAAAAAGGCGATGAATTTATTACAAGTCCAATTACTTTCGTTGCGACTGCCAATGCAGGCTTATATTTAGGAACAAAACCGGTTTTTACCGATGTGGAAAAAGATACGGGGAATATAGATGCACGTAAGATCGAGGAAAAGATTACAAAGAAGACAAAACTACTTGTTCCTGTTCACTACACAGGACACACGGTTGATTTAGAAAAAATCTCTGAGATTGCTAAAAAAAATAAACTTTTTGTTGTTGAAGATGCCTGTCATGCACTGGGAGCGAGATACAGCTATCAGCCTTCAGCTATCAGCCATCAGCCAGAAACTAAAAAGTGGATAAAAATAGGAAGCTGTCAGCACTCGGATATGACTGTATTAAGCTTCCATCCGGTTAAACATATTACAACCGGTGAAGGCGGTGCAGTCCTCACGAATAATAAAGATTATTATGAAAAGCTCCTGATGTTCAGAAATCACGGCATCACTAAAGACAGATCACGATTCACGATTCACGATTCACGGTTAATAGGCGATTGGCACTACGAAATGCAATATTTAGGTTATAATTACCGAATGACAGATATCCAGGCTGCTCTCGGTATATCACAGCTCAAAAAACTTGATTCATTCGTAGAAAAGAGAAGAGCAATAGCCGATTTTTATAATCGAGCTTTCAAGGGAAATCCTTATTTCGATATTCCCGTTGAAAAAGACTACGCTTGTTCCTCGTACCATCTCTATCCGATACGATTAAAAGATAATTACAAGGATAATAAGCAAGAGATATTTTCAAAATTGAGAGAAAAGGGATTCGGCGTTCAAGTTCATTATATACCTGTTTACTGGCAGCCTTATTATAAAGAACTGGGATACAAAAAGGGTTTATGTCATGTAGCAGAAGATTTTTATCAAAGAGAAATAAGTATCCCTGTTTATCCATCCATGAAAAATGAAGAAGTGAGATATGTGATAGAAAAAGTAAACCAGGTATTTACTGAACTTGCACCTTAGGAAACTGTAATGGATACCGAATGTAAGATAATACCACTATGGGAATGGCTTGTTTTAGGCTGAAGAGACAAGTTGATTGAACCTATTTTCCAGGTGTGTACGATTGATAATGATTTATGAAGATTTTATTATAATATAAGGAAGCATAGATATAGCATTCAGACATATATCAAGGTATCTTGCTATATATTAAGTTTTTGAAGAAAAATGAAATAGTTTCTGAGCTTATAAGAGGGAGTAAAAAAACATGTTTGGTAGAATAACATTTGATTCTCAGATTATGGGTGGATGGGCATGTATCAGGGGTATGAGAATTCCTGTCTCGGTGATTGTCGGACAAATCGCTCATGGAGCCACAGTTGAGGAAATTCTTGTCGACTAACCCCGACCTTGAGCCTGACGATATCAAGGAGGCATTGGAGTATGCAGCTTGGTTGGTACAAGAGGAAGTCCATTCAGTATAACGAATCAAAATGAGATTTCTTGCAGATATGGGCGTGGCCACAAGAATTGTTGAATGGCTTAGAACAAAGGGGCACGATGTAATGCATCTTCGCGAAGAAGGATTGCACCGCCTTTCGGACGAAGAAATCTTTTAAAAGGCTGTCTCTGAAAGTCGAATTATCTTGACCTTTGATTTAGATTTTGGAGAAATTGTTGCCCTTTCTGGAGAAAAGTTAGTAAATGTTATTGTCTTCCGACTTCGAAATACCCACCCACCTTATGTCTTAAAACGCCTCGAATATGTGATAGGGGAATCCAGTAATTTGCTTAAACAGGGATCTATTGTTATCGTTGAAGAGACAAGACATCGTGTCCGTGAACTACCTATAAAGGGTAGATAAGACTTTTTCGGTTTTGGCAAATACCATATGCTTTTGTAAAAAAGGGGAATAATAATATGAGAAAAAATTCTCAGTTAAGAGAAAAGGGTCTCGGTGTTCAGTGCCATTATATTCCTGTCTATTTTCAGCCTTATTATCAGGATATGGGATACAAGAAAGGTGTATGTTCTGTGGGAGAGGATTTTTATCAAAGGGAGATAAGTATACCTATGTATCCTATAATGAAGACATCTGAAATTAGGAGTGTCATTCAGGCTTTGGAGGCGACATTTAAAGTCATTTGAAATCACTCACAAAAAATAAGGAGAATAAAACAGTGAGCTGTTATTTTGTCGCCGAGGTTTCAAGCAACCACAACCGGAACATCGACCGTTGTTTCTCTTTCATTGATTTCGCAGCAGAGATTGGTTGTGGTGCTGTGAAATTTCAGCTTTTTAAAATCGAAGAACTCTTTGCTTCGGAGATTCTTTTAAAAAGCCCGGAACTTATGAAAAGGAAACAATGGGAGTTGCCTGCATCATTTCTGCCGGAGATAGCTTCCCGTTGTGCTGAAAGAAAGATTCAATTTTCCTGTACTCCGTTTTATCTGAGAGCTGTTGAAGAACTATTGCCTTATATCGATTTCTATAAAATCGCATCATATGAACTGCTATGGGATAATCTGCTGTCAGTATGCGCAAAGACCGGCAAACCAGTAGTTCTTTCAACTGGCATGGCAACTATGGATGAAGTGAAACATGCAGTTGATACTTTATTAAATGCTGGGTGTAAAGAATTAACCCTCCTTCATTGTGTCTCCGGTTATCCCACACCTGTTTCTGATTGCAATCTTTCGGCAATTGAGACACTAAGGAAGTCATTCAGCCATTTGCAGTCCAAAATGAACATGCACTTTGGATGGTCCGACCACAGCGTCAATCCAGGAGTTCTCTATCGGGCTGTTCATCGCTGGGGTGCCGAGATGATAGAGTTCCATCTCGACCTTGAAGGAAAGGGAGATGAATACCATGTAGGGCACTGTTGGCTTCCTGACAAGATCAAGTCTGTCATTGACCATATTACGGCAGGATTCAACTCAGACGGAACCGGCGAAAAAGTGCCAGTGCCAAGTGAACTGAAAGACCGCGACTGGCGTGCTGATCCAGACGATGGGCTCCGCCCTCTTCTAAAAACCCGCGAATCATGGAAAAAGTGACAACTGGTACAATCGCTATTGTTCAGGCACGCATAGGGTCAACCCGACTGCCCGGAAAAATTCTTAAACCTCTCGCTGGAAAACCAGCCTTATGGCATGTTATCGACAGGCTAAAATACTCAAAGCTATTGGATGACATTGTCATAGCAACTACGATCAGCCCGGAAGATAATATTGTCGAGAAATTCTGCCGGGAAAATGATTTCAAATGGTTTCGAGGCAGTGAAACTGATGTTCTTGACCGTTATTACCAGACAGCAAAAGTATACAGAGCAGATCCAATTGTCAGAATAACAGCTGATTGTCCGGTTATAGACCCAACCATCGTCGATGAGGTAATAGAAAGGTTTTTTGCCGGAAGCTATGATATTTATGGCCTCGGTGGTGAATTCCCCGATGGTCTTGACTGTGGATTGTTTGCATTCTGGGTTCTTGAAGACCTTTGGAAGAACACGTCTCTGCCCTCTGATAGAGAGCATGTCGGAGCTACGCACATGAAGAATCACCCTGAAAAATATAAAAGTGGCAGCTATGATAAATTTAAAGGCCTTTCCCATCATCGCTGGACATTGGATGAGGAAGCAGATCTTTTATTTCTCCAGGCAATATACAATCGTCTGCATAAACCGGGGCAGATCTTCTTAACACAGGATATCCTTGACCTTCTCGATAGGGAACCAAGCCTGATGGAAATAAATGTCGGCATTATCAGAAACGAAGGTTATCTGAAATCCCTTAAAGATGATGAAAGATTTGTGAGTGAGAAGAAGACATGAATGTGACATAAACAATACTGACGAGGTGACTGAATGGTATCAAGGCGTAATTTGAATAATTCCGAGCAGTTATGGAAAAGGGCAAAAGAGATTATCCCGCGCGGCACCCAGACATTGAGCAAAGGGCCAGACCAGTTTGTAGATGGTGTCGCGCCCAAGTATCTTGAACGAGGACTCGGTTGTCATGTTTGGGATGTGGATGGCAATGAATATATTGACTATCCCATGGCACTCGGTCCGATCATACTTGGCTACAATTATCCATCGATAGTAGAGACAGTATATAGGCAAATCAGAAAAGGTACTACCTTTACACTGATGAACCCCCTCGAAGTAGAGCTTGCTGAACTCCTTGTTGAGATTATTCCCTGTGCTGAGATGGTGAGATTCGGAAAAAATGGGGCTGATGCGACTATGGCTGCTGTGAGAATTGCCAGGGCTTATACAGGAAGAGAACACATTGCGTTCTGCGGTTACCACGGCTGTCATGACTGGTATGCTGTTACGACTTCTCTCAACAAAGGAATTCCCGAATGCAATGCAAAACTGATACATGCATTTGAATATAATAGACCCGAGACCCTGGAAAATATTTTCGCTGAATACCCTGACCAGATTGCAACTGTTATTATTGAACAGCCCGGCATAGAACCTGTTGATAATTTTCTTCAGCGTATTATCGATATTGCACACAAACATGGATCTCTTTTCATTCTTGACGAAATTTGTACCGGCTTCCGCTATGCACTCGGTGGTGCGCAGGAATATTATGGAATCATTCCGGATCTCGCGTGTTTTGGAAAAGGAATGGCAAACGGCCTTTCCATCTCTGCTGTTGTTGGTAAGAAAGAATTCATGAAGGAGTTGAATGATATCTTCTTTTCAATGACATTTGCTGGAGAAACTACATCTATGGCCGCAGCCGTTGCAACGATAAAGGAGATAAAAGAAAAAAGAGTCATTGAATATATCTGGAGACAGGGGGAAAAACTCAGAAAAGGTCTGCAAAAAATTGCTGAAGAAACAGAAGTGAAGATGGAGGTCCCGGGCAACCCTCCCCGTTCAGGGCTTGTCTTCAAAGATTTTAATGATAATGAATCTCTTGATATGAAAAGCCTTTTTCTTCAGGAAACTGTCAAGAGAGGCATACTATTCGGTGGGCCAATATACCCCTCTTTTTCACACACTGATGAGGATATCAACAAAACACTGGATGCTTCTTATGAGGCTTTGAAGATCTTGAAAAAGGCTCTTGTCGATGGAAATATAGAAAGATATATGGAAGGGAAAAATATCGGAACAGTCTACAGGGCAAGGAAATAGTATGGATTACCGCCTGTTGGGCAGGACCGGGCTGAAAGTTTCCTGCATATCACTTGGCACAGTAGAGCTGGGTATTGACTATGGAATTCAAAAGCCTGAAGGATCAACGCGGCCAGCAAAAAATGAAGCAATTCATCTCCTTCAATATGCTGCGGATAGTGGTATTAACTTGTTTGACACCGCACCCGGTTACGGCAATAGTGAAGAACTCATCGGGCTTGCGATTAGTTCGCGTTCAGACTGTTATATCGCAACAAAAGTTTCAATCCCTTTTTCCGCCGATAAACACACACAAGCTACCGATCTAAAAAAATTAATTTACTCATCTATGGAAAACAGTTTACAAGCTTTGCGCAGAGATGTTCTTGATATTGTCCAGATTCATAATGCAACAACTGAAGTCATGAATCAGGGTGATATAACAGAAGCGCTGCTCAATGCCAGACAATGCGGAAAGGTCCGATTCCTTGGGGTTTCTGTTTATGGTGAAGAGTCTGCCATGACTGCAATAAAACTCGGCTGTTTTGATGTGATTCAAGTAGCATACAATTTGCTTGACCAGCGTATGGCACGGAATGTTTTTCCTCTGGGACAGTTATCTAATATTGGAATTATCAACCGTTCAGCATTGCTGAAAGGTGTTTTAACAGAAAGGGCTCGTTGGCTCCCTAACGAACTTATGGAACTTCGCCAAATGTCGGAGAAAATAATCAATACGTATGATATTTCATGGGATTCCCTTCCTCTTTTGGCGCTTCGTTTTTGCCTTTCCTCTGAGTTTATTCATACCGTTCTTTTGGGTGTGAGTAATAAGCATGAACTTGACACCGCAATCCATGCTGCATTGGAAGGGCCACTCAATGATGAGAAATTAAGTATGGCTATGAATTTTGCAATGCATGATGAAATCCTTCTTAATCCCTCATATTGGTCAATACCTTAAAAATATTTGGTAATAAGTGATATGTGATGAGTTATGAGGAATAAAACCATAGTCATCTGGGCGGCAGGTGGTAAAAGAATTGGTCTCGGACATATTCGTCGGTGTCTTGTTATTGCACAGGAGTTACAAAAAAAAGGGATAGATATTCTTTTTTTTATTAATGATGACCCAACAGCGATTAACTGGATAAAGCAAGAAGGTTTTTATTATAAGGTCTCTTCCTTTTCTGATTCTGAAAACAAGGTGGTGAATACTGCTCTCAAAAATAGTAGTCTTATTTTGATAGATACGAAAAAACCGGTTGCCGAGCTAATAAGATCCCTAAAAGCGAAAGGTTGTAAGTTAATTTTAATGGACAATGTCACAGACGCCAGACTGGTAGCAGATGCTGTAATATATCCCACAGCCATTTTTGACAATAATTTAGACTGGAAAGGATTCAACGGTAAAGTCTTTGCCGGTGCAGATTATGTCCCAATAGCAGAATCATTTATCAAGACGAGAGAGAGAACCAAATATCAAAGGATACATCCTCCTTATCAGGTGTTGGTTTCAATGGGTGGGAGTGACCCGAATCATCTTACCTGTAGGGTTGTTTCATCTTTACTGAAGTCACATGAGTCTATAAACATTAAAGTTGTTATAGGCCCTGCCTTTTTACCTGATCCCGTTTTAAATAAGATAGAAGAGCAATATTACAATAATGTAGAATTTATCAGGGACAAAGATGACCTGTCTGCATTAATGGCTGAATCTCACATTGCCATAACAGCCCTCGGCACAACCATCTACGAGCTTGCCTGTTTAGGGGTGCCTTCAATTATTATTGCAAATTATAGGACCGACGAAATGGATACGGAGGCATTTAGGAAACTCGGTATTTCTTTGCCGCTGGGCTATTACGAGGATGTGTCGGATGCTGCTATTAGGCAGGCACTGGAGATGCTCTTAAAAGACTCCAGGCTGTGGGGTAACATGTCCCAAAAAGGAAGGATGATTGTAGACGGCAAAGGAGCGGAAAGGATTGCAGCAGTTGTAGAAAAGCTCTTAGTAAAGAGTTTATAAAAATTGACGATATAGAAATAAGTGATAAATATGCACAAAGGTACGGTCATCGATACGATAAACGGATATGAAGTCATAGACTGCAATAATTGCGGTTTTATTCACATAAATCCCATACCTACACAAGAAGAATTGGACAAGGTATATAAGGAAGAATATTACACTACTGAAAAGCCACTGTTTATCGAAAGACAATTAGAGGATATAGATTGGTGGAATGTTGTTTATGACGACCGCTACGATTTCTTCGAGCAGAACCTTCCAGAGAACAGACGTAAGATACTTGACATTGGCTGTGGTCCAGGTTTTTTTCTTAAAAGGGGGATAGAAAGGAGATGGAAAGGACTTGGGATAGAACCTTCAAGACAGGCAGCAGAGTTTGCAAGAGGACAGGGATTAGAAGTATTGAATTGTTTTCTGAATGATATAGAGCCTGAGAAAAAGGGAGAAAGGTTCGATGTTATTCATATGTCAGAGGTTTTAGAACACATACCTGACCCGATAGGCCTTTGCAGGACTGCATATGACCTTTTAGATGAAGACGGCATTATTTGTGTTGTTGTGCCTAACGACTACAATCCATTTCAGAGAGTTTTGAGGGAAAAACTCGGTTTTCAACCATACTGGCTTGCACCGCCCCACCATATAAACTATTTTACCTTTGATTCCCTTGAAAGTCTTCTTCATAAGGTTGGTTTCAAGGTTGTTCATCAGTCAGCCATGTTTCCGATAGATATTTTTCTATTAATGGGAAATAACTATATTGGAAATGACTCGCTGGGGAGAGGCTGTCATGCAAAAAGGAAACAGTTGGAGATAAACCTTGTGCGAGGCGGACTTAATAGTTTAAAGAGAGAGTTATATCAATTCCTTGCGAGTAAAAATATAGGGCGTGAGATAGTTATGTTTGCACAAAAAAAGGGTCTAACTGAGCAGAGGTCAAAGCGGCATGAGAAAAGATAAGGCAATATGGCTTTTTGCAGGTGGGGATATGCAGGAGATATCTGCAAGAAAAATTATTGAACTGGGTTATAAATTAATTATAACCGATATGAATCCAAACTGCACCTGCGCTAAATATGCCGATGAGCTGATTAAAATGGATACATTTGACATAAAGGGAAATATTAAGGCAGTGGAGAGGCTCCAGAAGAAATATCAGATCAAGGCTGTCTTCACTGCTGCAGCAGATTGCCATGAGACGGTTGCCCATGTAGGAAAATTATTAAAATTGCATACTATTAGTCCAAAGATTTCTCATGCCTGCCGGTATAAGCATATAAGCAGAAAAACATTATCAGACTCAGGGATACCACAGCCAAAATTCAGAAATGTTGGCAGCTTGGATGAAGCGAGGATTTTTATACAAGGACTCGGAGGCCAGGCTGTTCTTAAATCAACAAATAATTCAGGAAGTAGAGGATTTTCTGTAATAAAGGATATAGATGAATTAAACCATGAAGTGTTTGAGAGGGCAGTATCAGCAGGCACTACCGGACAGGTTATTGTTGAAGAAACCTTACATCCAGTGGAAAATGAGATTGCAGAGCAATCTATAGAAACAGTCTGGTACAACGGAAAAATGTACTGGTTAAACTGGGTCGATAGGCTGTTTCGTAAAGATTTTCTTTTTTTTGATAGTTTAAACACCAGTATTTATTCAGATATTGTCTGGGGAGTAGAATTAGGACATATTAATCCAGCGATTCATTCATATAATACAAAAAAAGAAATTTTTGACATAGTTTATCGGACGGGATTAGCAATTGGAATGAATAAGGAAAAAGGAGGACATATTCTTAAGGCAGATATTATGCTTACTCCTAAAGGTCCCTATATCCTCGAGATAACACCAAGGTTGTCCGGCGGATGGGATAGTTCCGGAAGTACACCCGCAAGGGGCGCGGATTTTATAGGCGGAGTAATTAATTTATCTTTGGGTAAAAAATTGGATATAGATTTGTGGCATAACCACTTTGAATATAAGAACCAAAATTTGTTTGCATCGGTTCTTGCACAAATTATCCCTGGAGCAAAAGATTGTATAGGCAGAAAGTTTGCACTTGGTTCCGACTTTCAGAGGGAACAATCGATTCAAAATGCACTTAATAATTTATTGGAGGGAAAATATGTCATATCCGTGGAACAATGAAAATAGACTCGACACATTAAAAGTTAGTGGTGAAAACGACATCTTAATTTTCGAAACCAAACTTGAAAGGGCAGAAGTCCATATCCATGAGGGAGACATAGCCAAAGTTATCTGTTCGGTGAAAGGTGCAACAACTGTTACTGATAATAATGAATCTCACCATATTGTTGTCGGAGAAGGTAATATACAAAGAGATGTTTATCACTATCTAAAACCTAATGGCCCTTCTCCCTTTTTGAGATTAGGGATTACTAAACACCGTGGAGAGGGAACTTGGTCAAGTCTACCCCATCTATTTGAGCTTAACCCTGAATTAGGTTTTGAGGAGGTTTTTTTCTATATCTTAAAAGGTGGCCCTCGAAAAGGAATTCAAGTTGGCAGAGGTGTTTGGTGTAACGGTTCTTCTGTAGATGGAGTATGGCAAATAAGCGATCACAGCTGGAGTACAATACCTATGGGCTATCATCCGGTGGTTGGTGAGCCAGGAGTGCATGTTTCTTACATATGGGCATACTTGGCTAAGAAAAAAGAATGGGAAAAAATTTAGATAAACACATGGAATTGAAGGACATGTATAAAGCGGAAATCATGCCGTGTCCTGTTTGTAATTCCTGGTGCTCAGAGGAACATATATCAAAAAGGTTTGAAGATTACGAATCCACATGGTTAAAGTGTAATAACAAGAGATGCGGTGCTTATTTTATGTTCCCGGTTCCCGCGCAACAGGAGCTAAATGAATACTATCGTCAAAACTACAGAAATAAAAAAAGCCCCGGTACAGTCTCCCATGCTTTTAGATATAATGAGGAGAATAAAAATATCATTTTTAATGAATATAATTTATCGCTATCGGATACTGGGATTTCAATCGAGATGCTGTATAATAAAAAGATTCTTGATTATGGATGTGCAAATGGATTCTTTTTTGATTTTTTGACTTTACATGGCTGTCTTAAAGAAGACTTATATGGGTTTGATATAGCAGAAGACCTGCTCGAAGAGTTTGTTAGAAAGGGCTACAACATATTAAGTGATACCCAGATGGATCATTTCGATTACATATTTCTGTGGGATGTGTTGGAACATATCTCCTATCCGCAGATGTTTTTGCAGGATATAAAATCATATTTGAAAAAAGGCGGAAAATTTATAGTACAAACACCAAGGGTCGGGATTTTAGCCGAAATGCTTGGGAGTGAATGGGAACATTTTCTTCCTCTTGAGCATGTGATCCTTTATACACGGGAATCCTTAGTTAAACTTTTTAATGATGCTGGATTTGTTCTATCCGAAGCTAAGAGTTTCGGGGCCAATGCTTCCTCTTCTCTTATTCCGCAACCCTATAAACGTGCTTTTGATTATCTAGCAAAATACACGGATAATGGTTCAACACAAATTGTATGCTTTATCTATGAAAAGTAATTCGATTTAAATTTGAGGGAGGGTTTAAATGTTCGATTTTTCAAACAAGGTGGCTATTATTACTGGAGCAGGCAGCGGTATCGGCGCTGCAACGGCTGAGATGCTTTTTAGGTTAAATGCCAATGTTGCTTTGATTGCCAAATCCGCTGAAAATGTAAAAACAGTGACTGAAAAATTAGACCCCAGTTTTAAGAGAGCAAGTTACTATAATTGTGATGTAAGAGACGAAGATTCTTTGGTAGAGATTAGGGATAAAGTTGTTAAAGCATGGGGGAAAATTGATATTCTTGTGACATGTGCAGCTGCAGCGGCAGTAGCAAAAAAAACAGAAGACTTAAGTTTTGATGATTGGAGGTCCCTCCTTTCTATAGACCTCGATGGTGTCTTTCTGAGTTGTAAAACTTTTGGTTCCACTATGATTAGAAATAAATATGGAAGAATAGTGAATATGACCAGTTTTCATAATATCGCAACGTATCCTAATAGGGCTGCATATAATGCTGCGAAGTCGGGTGTAGAAGGTCTCACGAGGGCATTGGCAGTAGAGTGGGGTAGATATGGAATTACTGTGAATGCTGTGGCTCCAGGGCCTATAAAGACACCAAGAACTTCGTGGTTCCTGTCACAAAGTCCTGATGTTGAAACAGGAATGCTTGGTAGAACCCCAAACGTAAGGATTGGTGTGGTTGAGGATGTAGCGGCATTGATTGCCTTTTTAGTTTCTGATGAGGCAAAACATATAAATGGACAGCAGATAGTAATTGATGGGGGCTGGACCAAAAGCGCATGGTGGGGAAATTACACTAAGGAATAATGAGTAAGTTGATAATGAAAAAAACAAACAATGCTACTTGAAGAAAAAGTTGGAGTAATTACAGGGGCAAGCGGAGATCTCGGTTTCGCAATGGCACAGGCTCTTGGAAAAGCCGGGGCAAATATTGTGCTTGCTTCCAGAGATAAACGGAGACTTGAGGATGCTGCTGGAAAAATTGGTATTGAGGCATCGCGTGTCCATATAGTTCCAACCGATGTTGGAGATAATAAACAAGTCAAATTTCTTATGAAATCTTCATTTGATAGGTTTGGCAGTATTGATGTACTTATTACTGCTGCTGGAATACAGATTCGAAAGCCTGCAGTTGAGTTCACTTGTGATGAGTGGGAACGTGTACTCAAGGTAAATCTTTCAGGGACTTTTTTCTGTTGTCAGGAGGCTGCAAAATATATGATACCAAGACGGAGAGGGAAGATCATATTGGTCTCGTCTCTCACGGCGGAGATAGGTATTCCAAATATAGCTGCGTATGTAGCAAGCCGTGGCGCGATTCGTCAATTGACAAAGGCCCTTGCAGTTGAATGGGCAAAATTTAATATCAATGTTAATTGTATCGGGCCTGGGAGGTTTTTAACTAAAATGACGCAAGATATTTTTGCTAATGAGGAGGTGAAGAATAGTTTTATCAGACTGATTCCTATGGGACGAGTTGGTGTCCCAGATGATTTAGTAGGTATTACCGTTTTTTTAGCCTCTGAAGCATCAAATTATATTACAGGACAGTCATTTTATGTTGATGGGGGATGGCTTGCAGCTGGTGGGAATCCCTTAGGATAGTATATATGCTAAAACTTTATTCTATTTTTCACCTTAATCTTGCCTATTCATCAATTCCTGAGTCAAAAAGAAAAGAAGTAATCGACAGATGTTTCTGACCGTTTTAAAGGTTTAGATCATTGAAGATATTATCTTTGTCCTTAGAGTTATGAAAAGTGTTATAATATTTTTGAGCAAGGTATACGATTAAAAAGAGGGGGGAACAATAACAATGGAAAAAACAATAACTTTGCGAGGGAAAATAAAGGACAATAGAATTATAGAGCTTGAAAATGATCTTCTTAGCGATTGGAAAAATCAGGAGGTTATTGTAAGTATAAAAAAAGACAAAAAAAACTTCTCAGCTATCAAAGAAATGTTAGATGAGATGAAAACAGGAAAAAATGTTGGTTACGTGCGCATTAAGAGAGAGGAGATCTATAAATAAAACATAGAAGTGAAGATATTCTTTGACACCAATATTCTTATATATTCCTATGATAACTCTAATGAAACCAAACATAAGATAGCGTTTAACTCACCCTTTTTTGTTCCCCCAATGTGCTAAAATAATTATAAAATGGAGGTATTTAATTATGATTATAGAATACGTTGAAGAAGCATTAAGAAGGGCTCGATATGAAATAATAGATGATAAGGAACCATATTATGGAGAGATAGATGAGCTTGGAGGTGTTTGGGCTACTGGTAAGACTCTTGAGGAATGCAGAAATAATCTTAAGGAAGTAATTGAAGGTTGGATAATGATAAGTATAAAAAAGGGCATTTCAATTCCCAAGCTTGGAGAATTTGAGATAAAAGAGATACAGGAAGCTATTGCATAAATGTCTAAACTAAGCCCTGTCTCTTATGATGATCTTGTAAAAAGACTCAGAGATTTTAGTTTCGAAGGCCCATATAGTGGGGGTAAGCATTTATATATGATAAAGGGTAATGTAAGATTAACTATTCCAAATCCTCACAAGCAAAAGATAAGTGTAGATTTGTTAATGAGGATACTAAAACAGGCGGGTATAACAAGAGAGGAATGGATTGAAAAAGGCTATTAATTTTAATAGCTTATGTGGAGACCGAAGACCAGACCCCGAAGAATTAGTTTTAAAAGTACAACATGAATTATCGGTAATGCATTCTTGCGAATTCTAAAATAAGTCAGTGAAAGAACTATAGTTTCATCAAAATATGCTAAAACTTTATTCTATTTTTCACCTTAATCTTGCCTACTCTTCCATTCCTGAATCAAAGAGAAAAGACGTTATTCAGAGATGCTTTTGGCCGCTTCTGAGATTAGCAACTGAAGATAAAATCCCTATCGCTATTGAATCACCTGCTTACACCCTTGAGTTAGTTGCTGACATAGATCCATCATGGATTGCTAAATTGCAAAAGGCCATAAAGTCAAAGTTCGTTGAGTTTATAGGTTCTGGTTACTCACAACTTATAGCACCTTTGGTTCCCGCTCAGGTTAATAAATGGAACTTAAATATCGGAAAGGAAATATATGAGCAACTGCTCCATTCTATGCCTGACCTCTGGTATGTTAATGAACAGGCGTATTCAGCAGGTATTGTTGAACACTATGTCAGAATCGGAGCAAAGGCGATAATTATGGAATGGAATAATCCACGAACACTTCATCCTGAATGGAATGAAGAATATCGTTACTATCCGCAGTTCGCAATTGGTACAAACAGTTATAAAATACCTGTTATATGGAATGACTCTATAACCTTTCAGAAATTTCAACGGGCTGCACAGGGTGATATAGATATAGAAGATTTTCTCTCATATCTTCTTGTGCCTGTTGGCAAAAAGGACCGTAATTTTTGTTTATACGGCAATGATGCTGAGATATTTGATTTCCGTCCTGGAAGATTTAAAACTGAACCAGAATTAAACACACTTCATGAATGGCCAAAAATTAAGGAACTATACCATTTATTAAGAGATAATAATAATTTCAGACTTATTTTCCCATCCAATGTTCTTGAATCAACAGATGTGCCGCAATCGTATGTTCCCTTATCTCTCGAATCACCTGTGCAGCCGATTCCTGTTAAGAAACAGCCGAAATACAATATTACGAGATGGGCAGTTACTGGACGAAATAATGTTCATATCAATACGATATGTTATGAAATATGTAGCAAGGTGCTTTGGCTGTCAAAACAACATGAGTTTTCAAGAGAGAAGCTGGACGAACTTCAGAAGGAGCTTTGCTATCTGTGGTCCAGTGATTTTCGGACACATATAACACCAGAGCGATGGGAGTCATTCTTGCTAAAGATTGAGAATAAATCTAAAGAGTTAAAGAGAAGTACCTATGTCTCAGAATATTCACTGTTGAACAATAAATCTACCATATCTGCAAATGGACTCCAAGGTAGGATTTACAAAGTAAAAAAAGTTCAGGGTGAGAATATAAATGTATCATCATCTATTGAAGGTTTTAATATGAAACAGGATAAACGCTTTTTGCATATCACTACTCACTCGGTAGATGTAGTTTTCAACTGCAAGCGTGGTCTTGCAATCCAACGTCTTATATTCCCTGAGATTTCCTCAAAACCTTTATTGGGTACTATTCAACATGGCTATTTCAGAGATGTCTCATTAAGTGCAGACTGGTATTCTGCAAACACTGTATTGCAACGATCTGGCAAATCACAGTTAACTGACCTGAAAAATGCACAGCCCATTCTTGATTGGGGGGCAGGCGATGTTGGAGAATGGATAAGATGTTCTGTTATGGTCACTACAGATGCAGGACCTGTTAAAAAGAGGTTTACAGTTTATAAAGACATCCCTCAGATTGATATTGATATCATGTTTGAATGGGAAACCATTCCTCACGGGTCATTTAAAACAGGAATGATAACCCTCATGCCAGAATCTTTTGAAAGAAAAGATATGTTCTATGCAACACATAATGGTGGTTATGATTTTGAGGTTTTTAAAATGACTGGTTCGGTTATATCTCACGATGCACCGGGCTCAAGTATTGTAACAGCATCACATGGATTAGGTGCAACAGAAGGCATTGTTGTAATAGGTGATTCTGAGAAGGGTCTTGCGGTTTCCTATGACCAGACGGTATGTGCTGCAATGCCTATG
This sequence comes from Thermodesulfovibrionales bacterium, assembly GCA_020062205.1. GTDB lineage: Bacteria > Nitrospirota > Thermodesulfovibrionia > Thermodesulfovibrionales > SM23-35 > VGWY01. Next base: position 27,749 of record JAGUWT010000248.1, on the reverse strand, counting down.
ATAGTATATAAAGAAGCATTACCTTCATTTTTTTGTCGTCTTATGTTTTCCTGCGGCGAAATGGATGAAAGTAAAGTTCAGCCTGTTCCCGGACCATTACGTTTTGTTTTAAGCATCAGTGGTTTACAGAAAAAAGACTAAGCAGTGATAAAACAAAGAAGAGCAAGAAGTTTGCTCATTCTCTCTTTTGTTGGTATTAAAAAAGCTATACCTCTACACCGGGATTTTGTTGGAAAATAAATTTATGCCAGTACAGATGACATAGATGTCGGAATATATCAATGCTGATTTATCACCCGGAATTAACCGATCATTATCGCACAAGGTTAGTAAAGGGGTGATCTGGGTAACCGCAGCCGGGATATGCGCCAGAGGTTTAAATTTTATAAGCGCCATAATTTTGGCAAGACTATTGGCGCCTTCAGATTTTGGTTTAATGGCAATAATTTTATTTTCGAATGTAATAACGGCAACGGGCTTTAAAACAATAAAATAATAGGTAACCAGGAGTATATATGAAAATTTTATTGATTTGTCCACCAATACGGGAAACATCGCCAGCAAATTCAGTTCCATTGGGGACCGGCTATATTGCAAGTTCTTTACGAGAGAAGCGACATAATGTAGAAGTACTTGATATTAACTGTTTTCGCTATTCGAGAGAAATTGTAGAGAATTTGATAAAAAAATCTACACACGAGGCTATAGGAATTGGTGCTTTAACATCACAATACGGTCGTATATAATATAAAATTGAATCCTTAAATCAATCATATTGTTAAGAAGTATAGGCACATCATCCTCGCAGCAGGCGTTGGCCTGATTGCCGTAATAAAATGCTGATCATACTCGACATCATTGGATAAATGACTGACTCATCTTCGACACATACACAAGAACCGGTGTTCATCATCGAGCCCGGCCGCACGGAGAAAAACTACTGGGCCGATCTCTGGCGATACCGTGAACTCTTTCTGATTCTGGCCTGGCGTGATATCTCCGTGCGTTACAAGCAGACCATCATCGGGATTCTCTGGGCAATTCTCAGGCCCTTTCTTACAATGATTGTGTTTACCGTCATTTTTGGCCGAATCGCCAAACTCCCCAGCGACGGAAGCGCACCTTACGCACTGATGGTCTTTGCCGCCATGCTCCCCTGGTCCCTTTTCTCAAACGCACTGAGTGAATCGTCCAACAGTCTGATCGGCAATGAGAAGCTGATCAGTAAGGTTTACTTCCCCAGACTGATCATTCCCACGGCGACCCTGGTAACCGCTTTAATAGATTTCCTCATCAGTTTTATTATTCTAATCGGAATGATGGTCTATTATCAATTCGCACCCGGCTGGCACATGCTGTTGCTGCCGTTCTTCATCATCCTGGCCTTGCTGGCCAGCCTGGGACCCGGTCTCTGGATTACGGCGCTCAATGTGAAATACCGGGATTTCCGCTATATCATCCCGTTTGTGGTGCAGTTCGGTCTTTATGTTTCTCCGGTAGGATTCAGCAGCAAGGTCGTCCCGGAGCAATGGCGACTGCTTTACAGCCTGAATCCCATGGTGGGGGTGATCGACGGTTTCCGCTGGTGCATCCTCGGCGGCAACAGCCCCATTTACGTACCAGGCTTCATACTCAGTCTTGCTATCATTACATTCTTCCTCTGGCTGGGCGTATCCCGTTTCCGCAAGACGGAAAAAACTTTTGCAGATCTGATCTAGCAGATAGAAGATTGGAGATAGAAGATGGAAATGAAATCTTTTGAGGATTTGGAGGTATGGCAGCAGGCGCGAAAGTTAGTTATTGCTATTTATCAAATAACCCTAAACGATAAATTGGCACGTGATTACGGGCTTTGCGGACAATTGCAGCGGGCGGCGGTCTCAATAATGAGCAACATTGCCGAGGGCTTTGAGCGAATGCATCTGCAGGAGAAGATGCAGTTTTATAATGTGGCGCGCGGTTCAGGTGCAGAAGTTAGATCTTTGCTCTATGTTGCGGAAGATAATTATCCATCTCTTGTCCAACAGGCAACTTCGCTACGTAAAGATGTCGTGAGTGTAGGCAAATTGATTACCGGTTTAATTCAATCTACGCAAAGGCGTAAAAATGGTTAACCCTATCTATTATCTCCTAACTACCATATTCCACTATGAATGACATCGTCATCAAGACTGAAACCCTCGGCAAAAAATATGTCATCGGCCACCAGGCCGAAACCGGCCGCTATGTGGCTCTGCGCGACGTGCTGATGCAGAATGCCCGAACCCTCTGGAACAAGACCAAAGATTTGGCAAAGGGGAAACCCATCATACAGGGCAATACGTTGGAAGAGGTATGGGCGCTCAAGGATGTGAGTTTTGAGATCCGTCGCGGTGAGGCCGTGGGCATCATCGGCCGCAATGGTGCCGGGAAAAGTACGCTATTGAAGATTTTGAGCCGCATTACCGAACCTTCTACCGGCAGAGTCACGATCAGAGGCCGCGTGGCCAGCCTGCTGGAGGTGGGTACTGGTTTCCACCCTGAACTAACAGGGCGTGAGAACATTTACCTGAACGGAGCTATTCTGGGTATGACACGTGGCGAAATCCGGCGTAAATTTGATGAAATAGTTGCGTTTGCCGAGGTGGAAAAATATCTTGATACGCCGGTCAAGCGTTACTCGAGTGGCATGTATGTTCGCCTTGCTTTTGCTGTAGCCGCCCATCTTGAACCTGAGATTCTCGTGGTCGACGAAGTCTTAGCTGTGGGCGATGCGGAGTTTCAGAAGAAATGCCTTGGAAAGATGGAAAATGTGAGTAAGGGCCAAGGACGGACGGTGTTGTTTGTGAGTCATAATATGAGAGCAGTAAAAAGTCTATGCAACAAAGGTGTTTTATTGGAAGGAGGGGAAAAAATAATAGAAGGCGAAATAACTGCCGTTACAGACAAGTACACAAACCGTATTTCAACTCAAAATGCATTCACCCCCTTTCAAATAAAAGCGATTGATGTTGTGGTTGCGAAAATTACACTAAATGAAGAAAATGCTGGACTTGTCACTCCCTTTAAACCGTTGAGAATAGATATAGAATTGGACGCAGAGCGTGAAATTGATAATATTGGAATAGAAATTATGATTTCTCATGATGATACAAACGGTGTTGTTTTTGCAACAAATACAAAAACAAGAAAGAACATGGATCTTCGAATTAAAAGAGGGAAAAACAGAGTATCGTGTTTAATTGATAGTTTTAATTTATGTTCTGGCAAGTATTGGCTTGGCTTTGGTATAGACATACCATTTGTTATGTGGTACTATTACGAGTTGGCGTTATTACACTTTGATGTTACCGAAGTATTGCCTGAGCCAAGTCGGTTGCCTACTTTATCTGCATATGGTCATGTTTACCTTGATCATAAGTGGATTTATTCAAATTAAATCGGCTCAAATATAATACACGCTTTCCGGCATTACAAGGCTAACACGACACTGGATTGCCTCAGGAATCAACGGAGGAAGTAAGATGGAAACAATGGTAATTCAAAAAAAGCGAGTGGCTTGTATCTCTTGCGGCGCGCCTCTCGCAGATGACATCGTGATCATCGGTGACCAGTATCCCAGCGCCATTTTTATCTCCGACAAGAGTCCGGTTGTGGGCGGGCTGACGGCATCGAGTCTCAACCTCACACGGTGCACCGACGAAAGTTGCGGTCTGGTTCAACTCGCCAACGCGTACGATTTGCAGTACGTGTTTGATCATTACCCTTACGAAAGTAGCTCAACGGCCACGATGAAGCAGATCTTGCAGGATGTAGTCGATGACGCCATACGAGTAACTTCGCTAAGCAGGGATGATGTGGTTCTCGATATCGGCGGAAACGATGGCACACTGTTGGGTCTGATCCGCCAACCGGTGCGCGCCCGTGTGAACGTCGACGCTGCGGCTGGTCTGGTGCAATCGGTTTCGACACCGGATTATCGGCATGTCCATGCCCGGTTCAACGCAGAGGTGTATCGCAAGCTGGGTCTGCCGAATCCGCGGCTCATTTTCAGCGTGGCGATGTTCTATCACTTGAACGATCCACTCGATTTCTGCCGTAGCATCCGCGAGGTCATGTCGGACAATTCGGTCTGGGTGCTTCAGATGACCTATTTGGGAACGATGCTGCGCGACAACATTTTCGATAACATCGTCCACGAGCACGCGGCCTACTACTCGCTATCCTCGCTGGAGTCCCTGCTGACGCTGGTTGGTCTGCACATCGCCGAAGCTCGCCTCGTCGAGAGCTACGGTGGCAGCCTTCGAGTGTTCATAGTCAAGGATCCGGCACTGTTCCCCAAGGAATACTGGCGGAAGGATTACGTTGATATTCAACGTTTCGAGACCGAGCACAAGACCAACACCTACGAGGCTCTTTACGCCTTCAATAGCCGCACGCAGTTGCTCCGCGATTCTATTGGAGCGATTGTAGATCACATCGTGCAATGGCACGGGCCTTTGTGGGGCTTCGGTGCCAGTACCAAGGGCAACATGATCCTACAGTACCTTGGGATCAAGGCGGACCGTATGTCGTGTATTCTCGACAACAGCCCCAAGAAAATCGGCACATGGACTACAGGTTCCATGATTCCGATTGTCGAGGAAGCATCCTATCTGGATCGCCTGCCCGAATACTTGTTCGTACTGCCATACTATTATACAAACGCCTTCGTTCAGATCATCCAGAAGCGCCTTGCGATCGGGCGCCAAGTTCATCTATTTGTGCCGTTACCGCATCCCCATTTCGTTACAGTCCCGTATAAAGGAGGAGCCCATGAAAAATAAACTAGGCAACATCGATGTTCTGGAAGCATCATGTAACATAAGCACCGTCCAGGATGGCCGTGGAGCGATATTCACCTGGCTGCCGGACCAGCCGATCGTCGAATTTAACATGCTTTACTTCCAGCCCAACAAGATTCGCGGAAATCACTATCATCCAGAATTCGTGGAATATTTTTTGATCGTGGATGGATCGGTAGTCATGGTCACAAAAGATCCCGCTACCGGGAAGGAAATCAACATGCACGCCAGTCGTGGCGTTTGTTTTCGCACGCCGCCCAACACGCCTCATGCCGTACACGCGATAACGCAATCTATCTGTATATCATGCTTGACCAAGCCATGGGCTAATTGTGATCGGCCTATCGTCTATGAAGACTTGATACCTTTTGATTCCGAATATGTTGCTCATATGAAGTCAGTAGACCCGAACTACAATCCAGTTAATAATACCGGTAAGTCTTCAGACAAGACATGAAGACCGTTGCCGTGGTGGGCGCGGCGGGTTACGTGGGTACGCAAATTGCCCGTGCCGTCGTTGCCAGCGGTCGTTATAACCTGATTCCCGTGTTACGGAGCGATTCCGCTGAAGAGCTATTGGCTAGTGCGGATATCGTTGTGTACGCCGCCAACCCGGCTCGGCGCTTTCAGGCAGAAAAAGATCCAATGCATGATTTTGAAGAGACAGTTGAGAAGACAGCCAGATTTCTCGCCTTGGCACGCGGCAAACGTTTCGTGCTGGTTTCCAGTTTATCCTGTCGAACCCAGCTCAACACCAACTACGGACGTCACCGGCGTGTGTGCGAATTAATGGCTTTAGCAGATAATGCGCTTGTTATCCGTTTAGGGCCGATGTACGGCGGCAATCGTACGAACGACACGCTCCACGACATCCTCGCTGGCCGTCAGGTTTTTGTGGCGGCTGAAACCAGATATGCCTACGTCGATGTCGCCTGGGCAGGGCAAAAAATCGTCGAATTGCTCGAAACGCCAGGTGGTCTACGCGAGATCGGCGCCCGAAACGCTGTCTGCCTCGCAGATTTGCGTGACTACTTTGCTTCGACCAGCACGTTCTCGGGTATTGACGACACGCAGATTCCCGAAGGCTTCACCGACGGACCGGATGCTCAGGATGTATTTCGCTTCGCGGTAAAGGAAAAGGCACGTATCCAGGAATGAGGTAATTTAGAACTCCTCCGGTTGCCTGTGGTTGGGAGGGGTGGAGAGAGGAAGAATGGGTGCTGGGGATAGGCTTTTGTCTTCAAAACGTGAGGAACATTTATGTTTTTGGGGTTCATGGGGGAATTCATCATTGTGAATGCAATAATATTTGGCATAAGCGGTCAAGATGGTTATTTCCTTTCCGGATTGCTTCAAAAACGAAACATCGAAGTAATTGGGGTATCTCGTTCATATGGGAAGTTAAGGGGCGATGTGGCCGATTTTGTTTTTGTTGAATCGGTAATAAAATATCAAAAACCCAGCTATATTTTTCATTTCGCAGCAAATTCCACTACACGACATGATGCATTGTTTGATAATCACAATGCAATAAGTACCGGGACTTTAAATATCTTGGAATGTGTTCGACTGCATTGTCCGGCAGCCAAAGTATTTTTATCCGGCAGTGCTATGCAGTTTAAAAACGAAGGTTTGCCTATTGACGAAAAAACACCTTTTGCTGCAAGTAGCCCTTATTCTGTAGCTCGCATTCAATCGGTGTATGCTGGGAGGTATTATCGCGATACTTTTGGCCTGCAAGTATATGTAGGTTATTTTTTTAATCATGATAGCCCGCTGAGTTCAGAGAAGCATGTAAATCAAAAAATAGTTGGTTCAGTTAAACGGATTGCTATGGGCAGTACTGAAAACTTGGAACTAGGAAACATTGATGTAAAAAAGGAATTTAATTATGCAGGCGATATGGTAGACGCGGTTTGGATGTTAGTAAATCAAGATACAGTTTTCGAAGTCGTTATTGGTAGTGGTAAAGCATACAGCATTAAGGATTGGTTAGAATATTGTTTTAAAAAAATAAATAAAAATTGGCAGGATTTTGTTGAGATAAAGCAAAATTTTGTGCCGGAATATAAAATCTTAGTTAGTAATCCAGAATTAATAAAAAGTATAGGTTGGCAACCAAGAGTGGATTTTTATCAACTAGCAGATTTAATGATGGGTGATTTATGATTGTAATTTGTGAACCACAATGTAGAGAACACGGCCACGAAAAACTTAACAGTGGCTTTATTTATGGACTGCGCTTAGCTTATCCGCAGGAGAAAATAATATTTTATGCAGATATTACGCACATTAGAGTAATCAAAAAAATTTTAATTAATGATAATATAATTATTAATAATATTGAATACATTCCTATTAAATTCAGAGGTTCATTTAGTATAATTGGAATGCTCACCTACTATTCTCTTTTTAAGAAAATGTTTTCCAATGTGGTTGCAACAGGGGGAAATAAAATTTTCTTTTTATCCTTTAGTCCTACAATTCTCTATATTATTAAAAAATTAAAACAAAAACGCAAATTTCTTAAAATGAAGTTTACTTTGGTACTTCATGGAGATTTTGAAAATATTGCTGATAAACGTTACAGGCCAATTGTGCCATTGTTACCTAATAAACCAATTATTGAAAAAATACGGCAAACGAAGCTAACAGACTTACCGCGTAAAGGTGTAAGGTTTATGATCAATCATATTATTACGCCTTGGCAACCTATCTTCACTAAATTGTTTCCGACTAAGAAAATATTGCTCTGGAAACATTCTGTTGATTTTAAATATATCTCCCTATCACCCCACATAATTGTAAATGCTGAGGAATTTATTGATGTAAAAAAACTTAATATTTATACAGTTGTGATGCCTTACGTTTTTGCTGAGCCAACCCATCTGCCAAACAATAAAGATGTTAAATTTGCAATTTTCGGGAACGGGGATTCATTCATGTTACACAATGTGGCTGTTCAGCTTTCCCAAAAAGAGTTAAAAAAACCCTATGAGATTCGTATTATTGGAATGGATAAGAGAGGAACTGATGGTTTTCCAAACATTACATGCCCAGGTTCGGGCGAACCGTTGACCAGAGGTGAGATGGAAAAATATGCTCAAGATATTGATATTTTTCTCATTTTATATGAAAAAAATCGTTATCGACTTAGTTGTAGTGGTTCGATTCTCGAATCTTTATCGTACATGAAACCGGTTTTACATTTCAATAATGATTGTATTAATACTTTTAATAAGCAAGATAACCCCATAGGCATTTGTTGCAACACAATTGAGGAATTCGTGAATATAATGGAAGATATCATTGAAAACTATCAGGCATATATTCATAAATTTCAGATATTTAGAAACAACATATTAAAGCTGCGCAAAGAATTTGCCATAGAAAATTCAGTAACAATAATAAAAGATAGTTTTACATGGTAATTAAGAAGTTTCTGTATAAGTCCGGAATGTGTGTTTCCAAGTAATTATTTGAGTTTTTTTAATTCCGGCTAAGTATCACGCAACAAGATTGAATTTATTCGAGTAATTATAATTCCATTTATAAGCTCATTATTTGTGATAACGACTATTTATTTATTGGTTTTTCAGGGAATCGTGTGATAGAGAGTTGAAAGAAGGGGAGCAGATATAGCAAGCTATCTTCCTAAAAAGGGGGATAGCCGATGCAGGACAAAGAACTATACAGGCAGCTATTAGGCTTACGGGATCCGTGGAAGGTATCAGGGGTACAGATAGACTTTGAAGGACAGAAAGTAGATGTGTGGGTTGAGTGGCCTCCTGAGAAACAAGCACTATGTTCTGAATGTGGCAAGTCGTATGTGATCTATGATCATCGGGATGAGCGGCAGTGGCGGCACTTGGACACCATGCAGTTTCAGACGATCCTACACTGCAGGATACCGAGGGTCAAGTGTCAGGAACACGGGGTAAAGAGTATTGATGTTCCTTGGTCGGAAAAGAACTCTAGATTCACAGCATTGTTTGAGCGTTTGTCAATCGATGTGCTGTTAGGATGTCAGAATCAGACGAAGGCAAAGGAGTTATTGAAACTCAGTTGGGATGAAGTACATCTGATTCAGGAGAAGGCTGTACAAAGAGGGTTTCAACGGAGAGACGAGGGAGCTTTGCATTATATAGGCGTAGATGAGAAGAGCTTTTTAAAGGGGCATCGGTATGCGACCGTGCTGAGCGATTTGGACAATGCTTCGGGTATTAGATGTTGCAGAAGATCGGAAAGAGGAATCTCTTGCAGAATTATTGCACAGGATACCGGAAGAACAAAGGGAAGAGGTAGCAGCGGTGGCGATAGACATGTGGGAGCCGTATATCAATGCGGTGGAATCCCTTCTGCCGGAAGTGGATATAGTGCACGACAAATTTCACATAGCCAAGTATCTTGGTGAAGCGGTAGACAAGGTGCGGAAAACAGAGCATAAAAGCCTTTTAAAAGACGGATCAGAAGACTTGAAAGGTACGAAGTATTTATGGCTGACGAACCCCATGAATTGGACAGATGAACAGAGACAGCAATTCAGGGAACTGAAGAATAAAGGGCTGAAGGTAGGGCGTGCATGGACATTGAAGGAGATGTTTTCAGACTTCTGGGGCTATCGATACGAAAAGCCTGCAAGGAACTTCTTTAAAAAGTGGTACTGCTGGGCGACCCATGCTCGTCTCACGCCCCTTGCTGATGTTGCCAAGAAACTGAAACGGCATCTTGATAATATTCTTACGTATCTGAAACATCGGATAACCAATGCTGTTGCCGAAGGACTGAATAGCAAGATTCAGCAGATAAAGTCAGCAGCAAGGGGATTCAGGAACTTTGAAAACTTCAGGATTGCGATTCTGTTCTTCTGTGGGAAACTGGATATGTATCCACACAAATCCCAGTAGAAGCTAAATTATAAGGAGCGATGAGTATGAAAACTGATGTAAGATGGTATTAGTGGACACCAAAGTTGAGGTAAAATACAAAGACGGAGGTGTCAGAATGAAAAGGATTCCAAGAGGTATATACACAAAGGAGCTTCGAGAGGAAACAGTTAACTTGGTAACGGAAGAAGGGTTGAGCGTACCGGAGGTAGGGTAGGGTGCAGATTATCGATTGCCCCTTCAACAATAAGATACTGGGTCAGAGATTGTAGGTTTTGATATGTGGATGGAAGGTTATGGACGGGTGGAAAACCCAGGTACTTCCAGTAGTTAGCTACCGGAAACGGTTCGTTGCAACATCTGAACAGATTGAAACAATTCGTCGTAAATATAATCTTGTAAACCATAAAGTCTTACTAACAGTTGGAGCATTGGAAGAACGTAAAGGTCATTCTGCTGTAATTAGCGCTTTACCTGATATTAGTCGAACTTTTCCTGATCTTAAATATGTAGTCGTTGGCACTGGTCAAAAAAATAACATTAAAACAGCAGGTTGAAGAAACTGGATTAAGTAAACAGGTGATTTTTACTGGCATAGTTGATGATATAGAATTGAGTTGCTTATACGAAATCCGCGATATTTTTGTTATGCCGCACCGGCAGGTTGAAACCACTCTTGATACTGAGGGTTGCCCTACTGTTTTCCTTGAAGCTGGTGCACTCGGAATTATAGCCTACTGCGCCATCGCCTATATCTTTGACAGGTATCTGAATTATGGTATTTATGGGCTGATAGGGGAGAGGGTGGCAGTTTTAATGTAGGACTTTCAATAGTCACTGGATTTAGGTTTAAATTAATTTTTCAATACTTGTGAGAAGAGGAAAATTTTGTCTTTTCAATTTGAATACTTGTTGTCGCCAGCAGAGGTTCCAGAAGGGTTTGCATTAACAACGGAGCAAACTGAAGTTTTAAATCTGGTACGTGCATTACAAGAATTTTCACTCAATTTTTCTGCTATTATACCAATATATTGCCAAATAGAGGCTCGCAAGATAGGGGCCCAGGTGAAACATCAACCGTGGGAACCATTTCTGGAGAAGCTGTTGGCGCGATTCTATTCTTTCTATTGGCACGGGCGATTTGGTAAGTCTTTTGACTTAGATACTATTCCACAGAATGGCTTGCTCATTCATGTTTATGGTACTATGAGTAAAGAATGGGATCTTATAGCTGGTGTTATTCCCTTTCTGCAAGATTTGCCGCTTTGGATGATAATAGGAAGCCATTCAAATCCAGAGCATGTTTGTTGTAGCGACATACCTATCGTGACTGAGTACCTGAAAATGCCAGGGGTGACATCATTTGCGCAGAAGCAAATCAATAGCCAATGGTTGCAATGGCGCAGAATGGTTAACCCAATATTACGCGAACAGTGGCAAGCGCCGAACACGGAAGGTTTTATCCTGAAAATAATGGCTCGATCTGTTGTAATGGCAGCAGAAATTTGCGCGTTGCTGGATGCAACCAATCCAAAATTGATAGTTACCATACATGACCATCAGCAATTTTCTAGTCTGCTGGTGTTTTTAGCTCGAATTCGCGGTATCCCTACTCTAACTTTACAACACGGAACATTGGGTGTACTCATAGGGTATGTTCCTCTTTGGACCGATTATGCCCTTCTATGGGGTGAAGAACATGCGAGAGTATTTCGTGCATTTGGAACTGCTGAAAGTCGTATTAGGCTTGTGGGTTGCCCTCGCTTGCAACGGGTGATAGAGCCCCGAGAAACTGTGTGGGAGAGACATATGAAAAAGTGGGGCATACCCCATTCTGATGCATTGGTTCTCTTAGCACCTGACAATAACCCAGATTACCTCCGCCGACGTTTGGCCAAACTCGTTTGGCAAGGCATGCAATCCTTATCTGATCATCGTTTAATTATTAAGTGCCATCCCGGAGAGACAAAACATCTATATCAGGCCCTTTTCGCCGATGAATCAAGAATTCATATTTTTTCAGGGGATGAAATGAGTATTGAAGAAGCTATAAGTTTGGCCGATGTCGTAGTGGTGGAATATTCTGGTGTAGCTGCTGATGCATTGGTCATGCGGCGGCCAGTTATTTTGATAAATTTGGATGGTGAACTTTATGCAAACCAGAGAATGGCTGATATGGGAGCAGTATTAGTAGCTCGATCGGCATCTGAATTGCAAAGCATACTTAATGAAAAAAAATACGATTGGAACTTAAACCCTTCACTGCCTATTACCGTAGACCGTTACGTGAAAGAATTTTGTGTTGCTTTCGGAGACGAGGCGAGTAAACTTACTGCCGCGAGTATTCGTGATATCTGGAATCGATCTAAATAAATGTTTGCATCTTGGTCGCTTAATGAGAAATTTGGGGTGGATCCGATTAGGAAACTAAAAACATAGCACATTCCCGGCAGTTCATGATGTATAATCCATTAAAGGATTTTCATGAAGAGTTGCGGGGTTTTGAGGGATTAAGGCTATAGAAAATGGAACATCCAAAAGTTTCGGTAATAATTCTCACCTGGAATAATTATGAAGATACCAAAGAATGCTTAGATTCTTTAAGGAAAATTACTTATCTCAACTATGGAATAATTGTTGTTGATAATGGCTCGAAAGATGGTTCGACTCAAAGACTTCAAAAAGAATTTCCTGAGCATATTTATATTTATAATAAAGATAATTTAGGTTTTTCTGCTGGAAATAACATAGCTATAAAATATGCATTAAGAGAAAAAGCTGATTATATATTATTATTAAATAATGATGTCGCGGTTGATCCGAGATTTCTGGATTTTTTGATAGAAGCTGATGAAAGTAATTCGGAAATTGGCATTTTGGTTCCCAAGATAAATTATTATTCAAAACCCAATAAAATTTGGTTAGCCGGCGGATATATAAGCAAAATTCGTGGTTCTGGTTTTCCGATAGGTAAAGGAAAAGGTGAAAACCAATATAATAAGAATAGATATATAACCTTCTCCTCTGGCTGCTGTATGCTTATTAAAAAAGAAGTATTTAAAAAAATCGGACTTTGGGATGAGAATTATTTTTTATATGGAGAAGATATTGATTTTTGTAAAAGAACTACAGATGCCGGATTTAAAATTTTATATGTGTCTGATAGTAAAATATACCACAAGGTAAGCATGACCAGTAAAAAACTGAATTTGGGTTTACTAACATACTATGCGACTAGAAATAGATTATATTTTTCAAAAAAGTTATGCGGGTATTGGTTTTATATATTTTTCCTGTATTTAATCGTAACTACCTGCTTAGTAAAATTTATAATTTGGAAATTACGGAAAAAGGAGGAAGAGATTTACTATAGTAAGATTGCCATAAGAGATTTTCTGCGTAAGAAGATGGGGGAATTTTGCGGTGTTTAGAGATATGATTGCTCAGAGCTCATATCATAAATTGCGTAAATTGACGTATGTGGGGATTATCGTTTTTTCTGGTTTGTTAGTAGGACTTATTATCTCATGCGGTAATGAGGTTGGGCTTGCCGTCTTTCTTGGTTTGCTGATTTCAATCTCGGCATTCCTGTTTTTTTTAGAGAAATATGAGAGAGGATGGTTTTTATTTTCTGCTCTATTGCCTTTTTGGCTACTAGGAGAAGAATTTAGAATTAGTATTGGTACAATGTTTCACCCTGATTTGTCGATGATTACCTTACTTTTACTGGGAATAGCATTTTTATTATTTTTTCTATTAAAGGGAAGCCTTAAAACTAATAATATTCCTAACTTTTGGCTGATATGTGCGTTTTTCGCTAATCATGTATTTTCTTTGTTTTATGGAGGGGTAAGTGCTTGGGGCTTAAAAATAATAGTTACCCTTGCCTTTGGAATTTTTGTCTATATTTTAATGGCTCTAAGTATAAAAGACTCGAAACTGTTAGAGAAGATGTTTAAACTTATTTTTATTTTTGCTACCATTTTACTTATATTTTTAGTTTATAAATATCTTTTTGTTTTTCACTCCATAGTTTTGGGAAATGATATTTTTAGACATACTGAGCAGGGGGGGAAAAGTCAACTCGGCCTTTTTCTTGTAGTATTTACACCTTTAATGCTTTCTTACACTATTTTTCATAAAAATTGGGTGAGTTTTTCAGGTACTTTTATATTTCTTGGTTCGTTAATCTATACGGTTTGTCGAGGAGCCTACCTTTCCATACTTGTGGCAATAATATTTCTTTTGATGATATCAAAGCACCGTAGAGCTTATTTAAAAATTTTGATTTCCGCGATGATTATAATCAGTATTTTTGTAACTATCTTCATACCACAACTAACTTTCCAAGTCTTGGAGGAGACAGGGGGAATAGGGGCAGATGGTTTATCAGAAAAAGACAGAATGGTGTGGATTTCTGGTGGTTTAGACGTTTTCTTTGCTCACCCAATTTTTGGAATAGGATTAGGAAATTTTAGGAGACTTTGGTTTCCCGTCCCCCCTTATACAGAGTGTCTTTCTCACAATGATTACATCCAAATATTAACAGAACAGGGATTAATTGGTTTTTTGATCTTTCTTTCCTTTTTAGGTAGTGTTCTAGTCGGATTAATAAAGATTTTGAGAAGAAATGTGGATAATGCGAGGTGGCTGCAGGAAGGCATTTCTGCTTCTTTAATTTCCATCATAGTATTCTTTCTTACCTTAAATTTTTATTATGTTTTGCCGGTATGGTATATTTTGGGTTGCTCAGCCGTAATCTTTAATTTATTAAAAAAAGAAACCCTGAGAAAATAGACAGTGGATATATCTATCATAATAGTTAATTATAATACAAAGAACTACATCAGAAATTGCCTTGAATCTTTATTTGAAACTCTTAATCAAGGTTCATTGAAATATGAGATATTTGTTGTGGACAATAATTCTAATGATGGCAGCCAAGAGATGGTTAAAAAAAAGTTTCCTTCTGTGAATTTGATAGAAAACCAAAACAATGTAGGTTTTTCTAAGGCAAATAATCAGGCGATCCGAATTGCGGAAGGGCGTTATATACTTTTGCTTAATCCAGATACAATTGTAACACCAAAATCTCTGAATTTGATGATCGAATTTATGGAAGAAAATCAGAAAACGGGAGTTCTCGCTCCAAAATTGGTTTATTCAAATGGTTTCATCCAGTCATCTGTTGGTAAGTTTTATGGCCCATTTACGGTTTTTTTGCGTTTTTGTGTGCCCAGAATATTTTTGGCTACTAAATTTAAGAATTTTGTAGTCAAAACTAATTTTAAAAAGTTTTTAGGGGAACAAATCAAGTCTTATTTTTTGCCTCTCGGCCTTAAGTCTCTCACAGAGGTTGATAATGCTTCAGGTGCATGCTTGCTTGTAAAGAGAGAAGTAATAGAGCAAGTCGGCCTGTTGGATGAAAAAATTTTTATGTATTCGGAGGATGTGGATTTTTGTTTTCGAATTAAAAAAGCAGGGTGGAAAATCGTCTATTTCCCAGAAGCAAAGATAATTCATTATTCAGGAAAAAGTTCGGGAGGAGAATTTAATCCCCTCTCCCTTTGCCGAAGGGCGGAAAGTTGCCATTACTATTTTAAAAAGCATCATGGGAGAGCGGATTGCATTAAAGTTAAAATCCTTTTAACATTTGCCTTAATAGCAAGAGGCCCTTGGTTTTTGTATTATAGCCACATTTTTAAAAAACGAGATAAAAACGTTGATCTATGGCAAAGGTATACGGCAACTTTAATGAAAATTATAGTTGGCAAAGCTTCGTGAATAATCGCGCCATAAGGAAGGAGGAACAAATGGCACCTTTTTTTGTGGTTGGGCCGCACCGGAGTGGAACTTCATTATTGTGTCATATTCTTGCATCAATTAATGGCGTAAGCATGCTCTTCGAATCTGGCTTAATTTATAATGTTATCGAAAAGTACGGATTGTCAGGAGTAATTGATGCAAAAATATGCCAAAGTCTTATTAAAGATTTGTGCAGCAGACTTGTAGAACCAGCTACCACTGAAGGTAAAAATCTTGAAAATTCTTTTGCGCATATGGATATTCCTCAACACCTTATATCTTCTTTTTTTTATAGAGATTTAAGCGCGAAGGAATTTCTAAGAAGGGGGTACCATTTTGTTCAGGGATATCTGGGATATGCACTTTTAGGAGAGAAGGATCCTGGTTATCGATTTTTTTTAAATGAAATAAATCACGTATTCCCTGATTCGAAAATTATATATGTAATAAGACATCCATATGACACACTCGTGTCTTATAAATATCATAGTTTTAAGGGCTTGAACGGAAACCCCGTGTTCCATCCTATCGCTACAGCTATCTTATGGAGAAATAGTATTAGGCAGTCCATTCGATGGAGCACGGAAAATCCTGATAGAATGTTGTATGTACGATATGAAGATCTTGTAGAGAATAGGCATAAGACGTTCGAGCATATCTGTGCTTTCCTTAATTTGCCATATAATGGTGAGGCAGATTATATAATAGGACATAATTCTTCCTTTACACACAAGAAAAAACCGATACTATCTAATGTTGAAAAATATTTTTGCAATAAATTCTGCAAAAAGGAGATGATATTTCTGGGATATGAGTATGAAGAACAAGAAGCGCCTTTATATCTGCGGATAAAGTGTCTTGCTTCATTGGTGCCGTATGCATTTTCAGCGTATTACAATATGCGAAGTATTCATTTTAATATGCTGAAGTTTCTTAAAGTAAGGTTGTGGACAAGATGAGACCTGATAGGTCAACTTACGCTTTAAATTATGCTGGAGAGATGATCCACATAGCCCTCTGTGGCAGTTTACTATCTATACCGTTATGATGGGCCCAAGTGAAGATTTCAGCCCAAAATAGAAATTTTTAGGTAGGTAAGTTTTAATGATGAGTATAGGTATTCTAATTTTCTGGCTATGCTTATTCTTCGTGTTTTACACTTATTTCGGGTATTATCTTATTCTTTATGCCATAGATAAAGTTATAAAAAAGAAAAGCAGAAAAGGCTTAAATGCCCTCGAGTGGCAGCCGAGTGTTTCTGTTATCGTTGCTGCTTATGATGAGGAAAAGGTTATAGAAAATCGTATAAAGAATCTGCTCGAATTAGACTATCCAAAAGATGGGCTGGAAATAATAATTTCCTCTGACGGTTCTATTGATAGTACCGTTGAAAAAGCTAGAAAATTTGAGGACTACGGGGTTAAGATTTTAGAGTTTAAAGAAAATAGAGGAAGAGCGGCTATTCACAATGATTCTTTAAAAGTTGCAAAGGGCGACATAGTTACTTTTACTGATGCTGATACTATATTTGAAAAAGATTTTGTTAACAAAGTTATTTTGCCATTTTCTGACTCGCACGTAGGCTGCGTTGTTGGAAATCTCATATATAAATCTACGGGAAGTTGTATTTCAGAAGTAGAGACTTTCTACTACAATAAATGGGAAATTAAATTGAAAGATTTAGAAAGTAAACTTGGTATACTTGCCAATGGCACAGGAGCTTGCATGGCAATTCGTAAAAAGCTCTTCAAATGGCTTGCTCCAACTGATGATATTGACACAACTACTGTTATTGACATAGTCCTTCAGGGATATAGGGTAGTATTTGCCAAGGATGCTATAGCCTATGATATACCACCGCATTCTTTTAAAAGTGAGTTGAATTATAGAATTCGTGGAACCTCGCAGACCCTATCGACTTTATCAAAAAGAATTTATCTTAAAGAATGGGTTAAACATCCATTCTTAAGTTGGAGTGTTTTGTCTCATAGGGTTTTAAGATATTTTACGCTATATTTTATGGCAGTTATATTGATCTTCAATATATTCCTTTTAGAGGAGGGTGTATTTTATCAGACCTCTTTCGTTATGCAAATTATTTTTTATGTTTTTGCGATTCTGGGATGGTTCGGCGAATACTTAAAGATAAAGATACCTATTACATCAACTGCTTTTAGTTTTTGTGTCGCAATGCTTGGAATAATGATTGGGGTTGCAAAAGGCATTACAGGTAAAGCCCCTGCATCTTACAAAATGCAAGATTGAATATATCTTATGATCAAGGCTCCTGGTTATTCTTTTATGCTGTTCCACATGAACTGCCCATTATTTATTATCGAGGAGTAAGTTATGGAAATAATCAAATTATTAGTCAACTTTTTATACCCTTTAGAAATCTCGATCGAACTATTTCTACTTGGTCTTATTCTCCTATGGTTCACGAAAAAGCAGAAAGCAGGGAAATGTTTGGTTACAATTGGTCTTTTGTTATTGCTGGCCTTGAGTACATATCCATTAGCCTCAGCAATACTCCGTCCCCTCGAAAGACATTATCCTGCTGTCGATGTGTCAGGTCAGGGGGATATCGATAAATTAGGCGCAAAGTATATAGTAGTTCTGGGTGGAGGTCAGGTTTGTGATCCTACCATAACCACTGCGAGCCAGTTTCAACCATCATCTTTAGTCAGGTTGATCGAGGGGATACATTTGTATAGACAAGTCCCAGGCTCTAAATTGATTCTTTCTGGAGGGAATAGTAAGTATGAACCGACTACAAATGCGGAATTGATGTATAAAATGGCGCTGTTACTCGGTGTAAAAAAGGAAGACATTATACTTGAGGACAGTTCTAAGAATACATACGAGGAGGCAAAAATTATAAAAGATATGATAGGAGAAGAAAAATTTATTCTGGTGACCTCAGCTTCCCACATGCCGCGATCTATGGCACTGTTTAAGAAATTTGGAATGAAGCCCATACCTGCTCCGACAGATCACTTAGTTAAGAAATATCATGAAATTCCACCTAAAGAATTTTTCCCAAGAGCGGATAGTGTTGAAAAAATCGAGGTAGCTTTTCATGAATATCTTGGCTTGATCAAAGAAAAGTTAGCAGGAAGGATATAACTCATGATGGATATTGGGTGAGAGGTAATAGGTAATAGGTGATGGGTGGAATTAGAGAGATGATAGGGTAATGGGTAATAGGTAATAGGTGGTAGGTATTAGGTCATAGAAATGTCGGTGCAAGATAGAAAAAAGATTGAGAGCTATGAAGATTTAGAAGTATATCAAAAACTCTGTGATTTGCATATTGAGGTTAATGAATTAACTTTTACATTTCCTAAGTTCGAATTATATGAACTTGGTTTACAGTTAAGAAGGTCTTCCAACTCTGCACCTGCAAATATTGCAGAGGGATGGAATAACAAGCACATTAATATTTATCTTGAAGGAATAAATCGGGCACAAGGAGAATTGCGGGAAACTAAACATCATCTCAGGATAGCCTTTAAAAAGGGATATATAGAAAATACAAAGTATGAGGATTTGCTCAATCGTTATGAGGAATGTGGTCGTATGCTAAAATCCCTTGAAAAATCCTTGATATCTTGGAAATCCAAAACCTAACACCTATGACCTATAACCTTTGACCTAAAAAGAAAATGAAGCGTTTGTTTGACATTATATTGGCTTTTGCAGGACTCGTAGTGCTATTTCCCCTGTTTGTAGCCGTTGCCATATTGATAAAGTTGGATTCCAAAAGCCCTGTTTTTTATAGGGGAGTGAGGATTGGGAGGTTTGGGAAACCATTTAAGATATTTAAGTTCAGGACGATGGTGGCCAATGCAGAAAAGCTTGGTGGCCCCTCGACATCAGCGGATGATCCTCGTCTTACCAATGCTGGCAAATATATCAGAAGATACAATCTTGATGAGTTGCCCCAATTCATCAATGTCCTTAAAGGGGAAATGAGCATTGTTGGCCCAAGGCCTGAGGTTCCTCAATGTGCTAAACTTTTCGCTGAGGAAGAGAAGGTTATTCTTACTGTCCGCCCTGGGATACTGGGATAACAGATTGGGCCTGCTTATGGAATCCGGATGAGAGTAAAATTCTTGCTGGAAGTAAAGATCCTGAAAGAGTTTATTTAGAAAAAATATGGCCTGAAAAGCACAGGCTTGAACTTGAATATGTGAAAAACCATTCACTTTGGGTTGATTTTAAAATAATGCTTATGACACTTAAGGTAGATCTCTTAAAACCTTTGTTGAGTGAAAGTGATATCTTTCCATTCCCATAAGAAGGAAGAGAGCCAACTTACATTATATTGGTAGCAAGGAGATAAGTTTATAAAGATACATGCTAAGTGTATCACAAACAGCTAAGGAGTCGTTTGTCATTATTAAAAAATAGGCGACACTATCGAGTCATCTTTTTTATCCTAATGTGCTATCGATAGTAATGGTTGTTAAATTATGGTGTCAGTTCTTATACCAGTATATAAAAGGGAGCGTCCTGAATGCTTTAATCTGGCAATGGAAAGTATTTACAATCAGACACTTGCAGATTTTGAGGTAGTTTTAGTTGTTGATGGTCCGTTGACAAAGGATCTTTATACAGTTTTGCATAAATGGGAGAAATTGTTTGGTGACAAAATAAAGGTTGTCTATTTGGAAAAGAATATGGGGGTAGCTACTGCTTTAAATGAAGGACTTAAACATTGTTCTTTTGACCTAGTGGCACGTATGGATTCAGATGATTATAGTGAACTGGATAGGCTCGAACTACAGTATAATTTTATGGTTAAGCATCCAGACATAGATGTAGTAGGGTCATATGTGGCAGAATTTATAGAAAATAAAGACGCTCCTGTTATGATTAAATCTGTTCCTGTATCACACGAAGACATTGTGAATAGTATGTGGTCCCGGAACCCTATGAATCATCCGACAGTAATGTATAGAAAGCAATCTGTTCTAGCGGTTGGCGGCTATGAGCCTTTCTTTGGTGATGATGATCATTTATGGGCAAAAATGTGTGTTGCTGGGCATAAGTTTTATAATATGAGCAAATGCTTACTGAGAATGCGTGTTGGTGCTGGCAAGTACAGAAGAAGAGGAATTAAATGGCTTGTAAAAGATTTTCGTGTGAAGAAATATTTATTTAGAAATGGGAAAATGAACTTGTTTCAATTTATTTTTATTTTATCTGTGTTGTTAGTCATACGTCTAATACCAACATCCGTTCGTAAATTATTATATTCTAAAATACCTTGGTATAAAATATGCCAACAGCGATAGCGTATAATGAAAAGGTGATAAAAACCTGCTTTTTCATTTTTTATCTTCTATGAAATGGATTGCCAAGGCTTTCCTGCAAAAATTTCTCAGTATGTTGCCAAATGGCGAGTGCATCAACTACTTGCTGCAAAAACATATCACCAGTAGCTTACCTATAGGTGAAAGCGAATTCTTAAGGATGATTGATAATGCTTTCAAACATTTTCGCCGATTTACTTTATATAGCGGGAAAGAACAAGTTGATGACTTGAAGTTATTCGAGTTTGGAGCCGGATGGGAACTAGTTGCACCCTTGACCTATGCCGCTATGGGAGTAGGAAATCAAACTATCATCGATTTGGTACCTCATGTTAGATTTGAACTTGTTACAGTCACCTTAGCTTATTTCAAAAAAAATCGAGATATAATAGAACAAAAATATGGTTACAAACTCTCCGAAACCTTCTTCAAGCAAGTTAGTGTTACGCCCACGGATATGAGTTTATTGTTGCAATCTGTTGGCATCAACTACCGAGCACCGATGGATGCACGAAGTACTGGTTTGGGTGGCGATTCCTACGACCTTATTACCAATACTAGCACACTGGAACACATTCCTCCCGCGGACATCCTAAAAATCCTCAGAGAGTGCTATCGGATACTTAAACCTGGGGGGATTTTTAGCTGTATTATAGATTTGCAGGATCATTTCTCTTACTTTGACCACTCAATCAGCATCTATAATTTCTTGAAATTTTCTGATAAAGTCTGGAGCTATTTTTTTAATTCGTCTCTTCATTATCAAAACAGACTAAGGGCCAATGATTATTTGGAGCTCTTTAAACAAGCAGGGTTCAATGTCCTTGAGGTAGAGAAATACAAACCTGAAAGTCATGAGCTTGATGCACTACGTTCATTGAAGTTAAATAAACGTTTTCGGGGAAGGGATTTGATTGAAGATGTGTCAATTAAGCATCTTGACGTCTTGGCCCAGAAACCATAAAACTACTGGGGCAGGCCAAAGATATACTGTGATATAAGGTTGAGTGCCGGTAGGCTGGAGGGATTGCTATAATGTTGAAGCGTCTGGTTGATATTATACTGGCTTTTGCAGGACTTTTAATGTTACTGCCATTATTTGTATTCATCGCCTTATTGATAAAGCTGGATTCCAAGGGGCCTGTTTTTTATAGAGGGATAAGGATTGGAAGATATGGAAGGCCATTTAGAATATATAAGTTCAGGACTATGGTAGTAAACGCAGAAAAGATCGGTGGGCCATCAACAGCCGATGATGACCCCCGGATTACACAGATTGGAAAGTTTATTAGAAAATATAAGCTTGATGAGCTACCACAACTTATAAATGTATTGAAGGGTGAAATGAGTTTTGTAGGACCAAGGCCAGAGGTTCAGCATTATGTTAATATGTTTACTGAAGAAGAAAAAGCTATTTTAAGTGTCCGTCCAGGTATTACTGATTGGGCATCACTCTGGAATCCTGATGAAGGGGCAATCCTTGCCGGAAGCCCAGATCCTGAAAAGACCTATATGGAAAAAATAAGGCCTGAAAAAATCAGACTTCAATTGAAATACGTCAAAGAGCGATCATTTTGGATTGATTTAAAAATAATTTTTCTGACTTTAAAGGCTATTGCAATCAGATGAGTTTTTAATGACATAATACACCTCCGCAATGACAATTAGGAGATTATGGTGAAATATTCTAAAAATTTCTTAAAGAAATTATATCAAACAATGGTTCGTATTCGGCTCTGCGAAGAGAGTTTTGTGGAACCGATCCTGAATGGCGAGGTGCGTTGTCCCTGCCATCTTTACTCAGGAGAGGAAGCAATCGCAACTGGCGTTTGTGCTGCTCTCGATGAAAAGGATTATGTCTTTGGAAACCACCGTTCTCATGGGCATTATCTTGCTAGGGTTGGAGGAATGTCTGAGCTTGTTGCTGAAATTTACGGTAAGGAAACAGGTTGCTCAAGAGGTAGAGGTGGTTCTATGCATCTTATTGCTGCAGAGAGAGGAATGCTGGGAGCAGCCCCAATAGTTGCCGGAACTATCTCACTGGCGGTGGGTGCAGCACTTGCATCTAAAATAAGAGAGGATAATCGGGTGACGGTCAGTTTCTTTGGGGATGGGGCAGCAGGAGAAGGGGTTTTATACGAATCATTAAATTTTGCATCGCTTAAGAAATTACCGATTATCTTTGCCTGCGAAAATAACCTTTACTCAACCCATATGCCAATCAGGGAATGTCGGCTAAAAAATAATATTTTTGAAATAGGAAAACCTTTTTGTATCGTAAGCTCCAAGATCGACGGTAATGATGTGCTTAAAGTTTATGAGGCTGCCAAAAAGGCAGTTGAGGCATGCAGGAAAGGCGAGGGGCCGGTCTTTCTTGAGTGTATGACTTATCGATTTCGTGGTCATGTTGGCGCCGACGATAATATACAGGGAACGCATACTGATATCAGACCGAAGGAAGAAATTGAAAAGTGGCTGAAAAAAGACCCGATTAAAAGATTTGAGAGATTTTTATTGAAGACTAAAATTCTCAAAGGAGAAGATTTGATAAATATCAAAAAAGAGGCAGAAGATGAAGTTAGTGAGGCCCATGCCTTTGCGAAAAATAGTCCTTATCCTGAAAAAGGAGAATTAGCGAGATATGTCTACAGTGAATAGGAAGCTCCAATATAGCCTGGCAATTAATGAGGCGCTCCATCAGATGATGGAAAGTGATGAGTCGGTTTTTTTAATTGGTCAGGGAGTTAAGAGTCCATGGTATGTTGGGAATACTTCGCAGGGATTATTGCAGAAATTTGGCACAAATCGGGTAATTGACACGCCAGTTTCTGAGAATGCCATTACCGGAGCAGCAGTGGGCGCTGCGATTGCTGGTATGAGACCTGTAGTTGTGCACCCGAGAATGGATTTTATGCTATATGCCTTTGACCCGATTATCAACGAAGCAGCAAACTGGCATTATATGTGTGGCGGGAAGTCAACAGTGCCTGTTGTATTCTGGGGGATAATAAACAGGGGTGGAGAACAGGCAGCACAGCACTCTCAAGCCCTTCATGCCCTATTTGCTCATGTTCCAGGATTAAAAGTAGTAATGCCTTCAACTGCATATGATGCAAAGGGATTGATGATTGCTGCGATAAGGGATGATAATCCTGTTATCTATATTGATGACCGCTGGTTATACAGACATGAAGATACTGTTCCTGAAGAAGTATACGAGGTAGAGATTGGGAAAGGAATAATAAGAAGGAAAGGTACAGATATAACACTGGTTGCTGTGTCGTATATGGCATACGAAGCTGTTAAAGCTGCTCAGGAATTGGAGAAAGAGGGAATTGATGCTGAAGTTATAGATCTGAGATCGGTTAAACCATTAGATAAAGGGCTTTTATTACAATCGGTTAAAAAGACTGGTAGAGTTGTTATTGCTGATGGTGGATGGAAAACTTGTGGGGTGGCATCTGAGACATCTGCACTGGTCTCTGAGAATGGTTTTGAATATCTAAAAGCACCAATAAGACGGGTAACACTCCCTGATGTCCCTGCACCAGCCAGCTCTCAGTTAGAGAAGCATTATTACCCTACTTACCAAAATATAATTGATGTGGTTAGAGAAATAGTCTCTTAAGTCTTCTCGATAAATACTATGAGGAGGATTGATGCCATATAAAGTTAGATTTGTGAACTATCCAAGACAGTACCAACAGCTTAAAAAAGAGTTTGATCATGTATTTGAGGAAGTAATGTCGGGTGGTAATTTTATCCTCAGGCGGCATTTGGAGGAGTTTGAAAAGATAATAGCCGAATATGTCGGGACTAAATGTGCTATCGGGGTAAATACAGGCACTGATGCCTTATATCTTTCTGCACGCGCTCTGGGTTTTGGTCCGGGGGACGAAGTGATTACTGTTGCCCATACTTTTGTAGCTACAGTGGGTGCTATTGTCCAATGCGGTGCAACTCCAGTGCTTGTTGATATTACTGACGATTTTAATATGGATGTTGATCAAGTAGAGGCTGCCACAACTTCCAAAACAAAAGGGATTATTCCAGTGCATCTTAACGGACATGCCTGCAATATGGATAAAATTATGGATATAGCAAAAAAATACAATTTTAGAGTTATTGAAGATGCTGCACAGGCACTAGGTGCTAAATTTAAAAACAAAAGATGTGTATCGTTTGGTGATACAGGCATATTTAGCTTCTATCCAGCAAAGATGTTAGGCACAGCAGGAGATGGTGGAATGGTCTGCACAAACGATGATGGGTTGGCAAGAAAGATCAGAGCATTTCGCGATAATGGAAGGGTTGATTCAGTAGAGGTTATCGAATGCTTTGGCTGGTGTACAAGGCTTGACAATCTACACGCAGCAATACTTAATATGAAGTTTAATTATTTTGACAAGTGGGTAAAGAGACGCAGGGAGATAGCGCGTATGTATGATGAGGGGCTTTCAGGAGTTGGTGATATAATTACCCATCCTCGATCAAATGATGATTATTTTGATGTATATCAAAACTATGTCATCAGGTCAAAACATCGTGACGACCTCGTCAGATACATGAAAGCCTCTGGAATAGAGGTTCTTATTTCATGGCCGAAGCCTCTGCATAAGCAACCTGCATTAAAACTGGATCATTTTAAACTGCCCAAAACAGAACAAATTTCAGCCGAAGTTTTGTCTTTACCTATGTATCCTGAACTTACTGACAATGAGGCTGAAATAGTGATTGAGACAGTTAAAGCATTCTTTGCTTAAACCTTCAGGAGCCTCGGCTCACAAAGGAATACGAAAATTATTCTGTCATTCCCCGACTTGATCGGGGAATCCAGAAAAAGCGGAACTGGATTCGGAGCCTGCCCCGTACTTGATACGGGGGTCAAGCCAGAGAATGACATTTTCGGAGCAAAGATATTAGCTTGAAACTATTTTACAACCGAATATATGGAAAATGCTGATTATACAACAGTAACGGAAATAACAGGCTGCAATGTAACCTCAGAACAATTACAGAGGATGTATACACGGTATCGCTTTGCTTCGGAATTCTGTGAGGGGAAAGATGTGCTGGAGGTAGCTTGTGGTTCTGGTCAGGGCCTGGGTTACTTGGCAAAGAAGGCTAAAAGGGTTGTTGGAGGAGATTACGATGGAAAAATAGTAAAATGTGCCAAAGATTACTATAAAGATAGAATAGAGATTAGACAACTGGATGCCCACAATCTGCCTTTCGATAATAAGAGTTTTGATGTTTTAATTTTATATGAGGCTATCTATTACCTCGCCCAACCAGAAAAATTTGTAAATGAAGCTTATAGGGTATTAAGAGACAACGGCGTCCTTATCATGTGCACAGCTAACAAAGATTGGTCTGGTTTTAATCCAAGCCCTTACACTTATAAGTACTTTTCTGCACCAGAGTTATTTGAACTGCTTAAACAGAATGAGTTTATTAATGTGGCACTCTATGGCGATTGTCCTGTAAAAGTTAATACGTTTAAAGACAGAATCATATCTGCTATCAAAAAGGCAGCAGTTGCCCTTAATCTCATTCCAAAAACTATGAAGGGTAAAGAACTCTTGAAAAGGCTCTTTATGGGTAAATTGATACCATTGCCTCCTGAAATCAAGGACGGAATGACAGAGTATACTCCACCGGTGACTATTCCACAGGATACGCCAACCACGCAATATAAGGTTTTGTTTGCTGTAGGTTATACGCCCAGGTAGCAAATGCAGGGACATCATAGGATCAAGAGATGAAAAGGGCCTTTGACATATTTTTTTCAGCCATCGGTCTCTTGGTATCTCTGCCCATCTTTGCGGTAGTGGCAGTCCTCATAAAGATAGAAAGCAGGGGTTCTGTATTCTTTGTCCAGACAAGGATAGGCAGAAACTTCAAGCCCTTCGGTCTTTATAAGTTTAGAACCATGGTAGTGGATGCACCTAAGAAAGGCCGACCTATCACTGTAAAAGGCGACCCAAGGATAACAAAATTTGGACGATTTCTCAGAAAGACAA
Source organism: Thermodesulfovibrionales bacterium (assembly GCA_020062205.1). Taxonomy (GTDB): domain Bacteria; phylum Nitrospirota; class Thermodesulfovibrionia; order Thermodesulfovibrionales; family SM23-35; genus VGWY01. Next base: position 894 of record JAGUWT010000248.1, on the reverse strand, counting down.
AGCTTGACGAGTTGCCCCAGCTCCGGAATGTCCTTAAAGGTGATATGAGCCTCGTTGGCCCAAGGCCAGAGGTAAGAAAATATGTGAACAAATACAGAAAGGACTATAAAGAAATTCTTAAAATCAGGCCTGGCATTACAGATATTGCCTCATTAACTTACAGTAATGAAGAAGCAGTTTTAAAAGATAAGAAAGAGCCGGAAGAATATTACATTCACATTCTTTTACCAGAAAAAATCAAACTTGCTAAGGAATATGTTAAACAGGCATCTCTTCTATATGACTTGAAACTAATATCCCTTACCATTTTCAAACTGGTATATCCACAGGATACTATCTTCAAAATAGTAAATATCCTAATGCCTTACAGAAGACCAATAATCACAGGCATACAACTCATTATCTTTATAATCTCAAACTATCTTGCCTTTTTCATTAGATTCGATGGGAATATACCTTCTTTCGAGTTTGATTTATTCTTGAGATATCTTTCCATACTTGTCTTCCTCAGGATTATATTTCTTTTTAGCTTTTCACTTGATAGGGGACTGTGGAGGTATGCAAGTGTCAGGGACCTTCTCAATATCACCGTTGCAGTAAGTCTTGGTTCATTATTGTTTTTCTTTAGTGTAAGGTATCTCTCTGGAGAGACTTCTTATCCAAGGTCAATATATGTAATTGACTGGTTTATAAACATTTTTCTTTTGGGTGGTATAAGGCTGCTCAGGCGCCTTCATGAAAGGGCAAATGGCAAACCGGGAGATACGAAACAGGTCATTGTTGTAGGCGCAGGGAATGCTGCAGAGATGTTACTCCGGGATATAGAATACAGTTCATTTTATTCTTATAAGGTAATCGGACTCATTGATGATGATCCAAATAAAAAAGGACTGA